>CAINOO010000369.1 GCA_903851535.1 uncultured Chlorobiaceae bacterium
ATATTATCACCCCATCAGCGAGATGTTGTGATGCTGATAGAGATTCCGTGGTAGCTCAATGGTAGAGCATGCGACTGTTAATCGCAGGGTTGCAGGTTCGAGTCCTGCCCGCGGAGCACAAAAAAAGGCAGTACACTTGATCGGTGTACTGCCTTTTTTTCGTTTTAGCCCGCAGTAAAGGTTATCCTTGCCGCAAGGTGATGATTTTATAGGATACGCAAGCTCCTGCCGTTTATTTCATTCTCTTTCTTCCGCGGTGTTTGGCATTAACCTGATTATGCGTGATATTTGCGGACAGGCGGGGAGAAAGTGCCAACGACGTTCGCAGGGAGATGCCTTATGCTCAATGTCCTTATTGTTGATGATGAAATAAATATCCGCAAGACACTGACGGTTTTTATGGAATCGCACGGGTATCGTGTCAAGGCGGTAGGCAGCTCCCGTGATGCTGTTGCTGAAGCTGAGTTGCAGCTTTTTGATCTTGCCTTTGTTGACTTGCGTTTGGGAACTGAAAATGGTCTTGACCTGGTGCAGTCGCTCCAGGATGCCTGTCCATGGATCAAGGTTGTCGTTATTACCGCTTATGCCTCTATCGACACGGCTGTGGAAGCCATGAAGAGGGGTGCCGCAGACTATATTCCGAAGCCGTTTACACCCGATCAGCTTGAGTTGGTTATCAAGCGTCTTGCCGCAGTGAGCGGTATGGAGCAGCGCATTGCCTCATTGCAGGAGGATCTCATGCAAATGCATCCGGATGTAACGTTCTCCTCCCGATATCCAGTCATGCAGCGAGCTGTCGCTCTGGCACGTCAGGTTGCCTCTTCCGAAGCTGTTGTGCTGTTACGGGGTCCGAGTGGTACGGGAAAAACGGTTCTTGCCCGAGCACTGCACAACTGGAGCAGCAGGGCAGACAAACCATTCGGGGTGATTTCATGTCCATCGTTAAGTTGTGATCTCCTTGAAAGCGAGCTTTTCGGCCATGTCAAGGTCTCTTTTACCGGAGCGGTCAGGGATAATCCGGGGAGGGTATCATCCTGCGAAGGGGGCTCACTGCTTCTTGATGAAATCGGAGATATTCCTCTTGCTATTCAGCCAAAGCTTCTTCGTTTTCTTCAGGATCGCGAGTATGAGCGGATTGGTGATCATCAGACACGCAAAGCTGATGTCCGAATTATTGCCGCTACCAATATGGATCTTGAGAAGTCGGTCAGGGAGGGGCGTTTTCGTGAAGATCTTTTTTACAGACTCAATGTTATCGAGATTCATCTGCCGCCTCTTGCAGGCAGACCTGACGATGTTGAACAGCTTGCCGGGAGTCTGCTGCAATTTTTTGCTGCCCGGAACCACAAAAACCTTGATGGATTTACCCAGAGTGCCCTGCTTGCACTCCGAAGCTATTCGTGGCCAGGCAATGTCCGTGAGTTGCGTAATGTCATAGAACGAGCCGTGATTCTGAGTAAAGCAGATCGAGTCGGTGTAGAACTTCTGCCCGAACAGATTTTTTCAAAAGCGCATCCTGTGCGCATTGGAGATCCCTTGACTCTTGATGTGATTGAAGAAAACCATATCCGTCGTATTCTTGCGTCATCAAAATCCCTTCAGGAAGCTGCCGATCTTCTGGGTATCGACCAGGCCACCCTCTGGAGAAAACGGAAACAATACCGGATTTGATTGTATTCCTGCCCGCCTTGCAAAATTCAATGCCCATTCTCTGCTGCCCTTGTGTTCCGCAATATGCCCTATGGTACCCTTTTTTTATGTTTCTGATGCAAAGGCAGCCCGCGACTGTTCGAATGACCTGTCTGTGCGGGGTTTTTCTGTTTTGCGACGGAGTATGGAGATACCGCGAAAGCGACCTGTACCCCATCCGTCTCTTAATTCTTTACGGTTAACTTATGGCAGCGAAACAAAAAATCAGGCAGTTCAAAACTCTTCTTGTCGGGAGTGCTCGTGATTTTCGTGATCACAGAATTTTTCACCAGCTCGCACTCACCGCTTTTCTTGCCTGGGTTGGGCTTGGCTCTGACGGTCTTTCTTCTTCCTGTTATGGTCCGGCAGAAGCGTTCAAAGCGCTGCACGGTCATCCTACACTTGGCATCTTTGTTGCCATAGGCACAGGCATTACCATTCTTATCATTGCCTCAAGTTATTCGCATATTATTGAGCTTTTTCCCTCTGGAGGGGGCGGTTATCTTGTGGCCAGTAAACTGCTCTCTCCGGAGATGGGCGTGATTTCCGGCAGTGCCCTTCTTATTGATTATGTACTGACGATTACCATATCGATTGCCAGTGGAGCAGATGCGATTTTCAGTTTTCTGCCCGCAGGGTTTATTGGCTTTAAACTGTGGTTTGCTGTTATCGGGGTTATGGGTTTGCTTGTCTTGAACCTTCGTGGCATCAAGGAGGCTGTGATGCCGCTTGTTCCGGTTTTTCTGCTTTTTGTTGCGACCCATCTCGTGGTTATCGTTTATGCGGTACTCTCCCATGCGGCAAACTTTGGTATGGTTTATCATGAAACCGGACGGGAACTTGCCCATTCATTCCATACCCTTGGCCTTTTTGGTGTGCTGTTTCTGGTGTTGAAAGCCTATAGCCTTGGTGCAGGTACCTTTACCGGTATTGAAGCGGTCAGCAACGGACTTCCCGTTTTGCGTGACCCGAAAGTTGCGACGGCAAAGAAGACCATGAAATACATGGCGATATCTCTTTCTGTGACCGTTATGGGGCTTATGCTTGCCTACATTCTTTTTGATGTCCGCGATACGCCGGGCAAGACCATGAATGCTATTTTGTTTGAGAGTATAACGGCTTCCTGGGGTGGCTATTACGGTGTTGGTTTTGTCTGGATTACCCTTTTTTCGGAAGCGGTTCTGCTTTTTATTGCCGCACAGACCGGTTTCCTTGACGGGCCGAGGGTTCTGGCAAATATGGCGCTCGACAAATGGCTGCCCTCCCGCTTTGCCATGCTCAGTGACCGGCTGGTGACGGAAAAGGGAATTCTCGTCATGGGTTTCGCTTCCCTCATCATGATGCTGGCATCGAACGGGTCAGTTGATTTTCTGATCGTTCTCTACAGTATCAACGTCTTTATAACCTTTACCCTTTCCCAACTCGGGATGGTGCGTCATTGGTGGACAAAAAGGGAGGAAGAAAAAAAATGGCGTGGGAAACTTCTCATTAATGGAATCGGTCTGATGCTGACGACCTTTATTCTGATCTCGGTACTCGTTCTCAAGTTTAATGAAGGTGGGTGGGTTACCATAGTGATAACCACGGCTCTTGTTCTTGCCGCATTTTTTATAAAAGGCCATTACAACAGCACCACACACACCCTGAAACGGCTTGATGTTATTGTTGAGGCGGCGGTGCTGACGGGCTCGGACGTGCGTGACAAGGAGAGTGACCGCTCTTGTCTGCTTCCGGTTTTTGATCCAAAGGCTAAAACAGCAGCGATTTTGGTGAGTGGCTTTAACGGACTGGGCCTGCATACCCTGTTCAGTGTTTTCCGGTTGTTCGGCGATAGTTATAAAAATTATGTTTTTGTGGAAATCGGATCCATTGATGCCGGGAACTTTAAGGGAGCTGATGAAATAGAGAGTCTCGGCAGTTTTGTGCGCAACGAAACGTCCAAGTATGTTGATTATATGAAAGAGCATGGCTACTATGCCGAGGCATACTTTTCTCTTGGAACTGATGTGGTTGAGGAGGTTAACAAGCTTGTTCCTGCGATTACGGAAAAATTTCCGAATATTGTTTTTTTCGGGGGGCAGCTTGTTTTTATCAAAGAGTCTCTCATGGATCGCTGGTTGCACAACTACACGGTTTTTGCCATACAGAGAAATCTCTATGTGCGTGGTATTCCCTTTGTGATTTTGCCGGTCAAGGTGTAATCGTTCTTGTCCTCATGTTTTCTTTGGGTTTGTATTGTGCGAGTCAGTTTTCTTCGCGGTCTTGTTTTTTTTGTACGCTGTTTGATGGTGACGATAAGTATCAGGAGTTTACTCATGATTGGTATACGGCAAAAACTTGCTCTTGGATTTGGGGGACTGCTGCTCATTGTTGCGGCTATGGGCGTGCTTACCATCCGCCAGATTGATGCGCTTGGTGGAGCCATTGATGTGATTCTTAAACAGAACTATCGGAGCGTTATTGCCTGCCAGCAGATGACAGAATCCCTGGAACGTATTGACAGTGGAGTGCTGATTATTTTTGCTGGTCATGACCATGAGGGTGTCCATACAGTCGGGGAATATGAACTGGCTTTCAAAACGGCTCTGCGTGTAGAGCTTGGCAATATTACCTTGCCAGGAGAGCATGAAAAAGCCCGCAAGATTCAGATGCTTTTTAACCGGTATACCGGGGTGATTGATCGTGTTTCAGATTCGTCAGTTTCAGTTGCTGAAAGAGAAAAGCTTTATTTTTCAGAGCTTCAGCCTCTGTTTTTTGAGATAAAAGTGCTGGCGCACCAGGTTCTGGAGATGAACCAGCAAAACATGAATGATGCAAATGAGAAGGCAAGGAAGATGGCTTCATCGGCACATAACATCATGCTTGCGGCCATTTTTGCAAGTACAATTCTTGCTCTGCTTTTCAGCTATCAGTCGCACCGATGGATTCTTATGCCCATAAAAAAGCTGATAGCGTCGGCTGAAGAGATCAGGAAGGGGAACCTTGATCTGGTACTTGATACCGCGTCAAGGGATGAAATCGGACAGCTTTCCGGCTCTTTTAACGAAATGGCGGCAACGCTGCGCACAATGCGTAAACGCGACAGGGAAACCCTGATTCGCACACGCAGGGCCACGCAGGAGGTTTTCAAGGTGCTACCCTCACCAATTGCGGTGCTTGATCTTGATGGATGTGTAGAAGTAGCAACGGAGAGTGCCGAGCATCTTTTTCGCCTCAAGCCAGGTGTTAACGTTCGGGATCTTGGCCTTGCATGGTTGACCGGGTTGTTGCAGAGCAGCTTTCGGAATGGTACCGTGGTTGAATCAGAAGATGCGAACAGTTGCATTCAGCATTTTTCCGGGAATCGGGAATATTTTTTTCAACCTGTTGCGGTACCTGTTCCTTCTGGCACAGAAAGCGGTGATTGTATCGGAACTGCTCTGATTTTCAGGGATGTTACACAGCTTCATGAGCAGCTTGAATTGAAGCGCAGTGTTATTGCAACGGTCTCTCATCAATTGAGAACCCCGTTGACTTCGTTGAGGATGTCCATTCATCTCCTTCTTGAAGAACGTATCGGTTCTCTGAATGAACAACAGGCAGATATGCTCCTCGCTGCACGTGAGGAAAGTGAGCGTCTGGTGCATATCGTGGATGATCTTCTCGACATCAACCGTATTGAGTCCGGGAAAGCTCACCTGCATATTTTGCCGGTCTCTCCTGTTCTTCTTGGTGAGGGTGTTGAGCCGTTTCTTGTGGCAGCCCGTGACCAGGGAGTCTCGATTATCACTACCATTGGAGCAGAATTGCCGGAAGTTATGGCCGACATTGAGAGTATCCGGCATGTTATTGCCAACCTCCTTTCAAATGCGTTGCGGTTTACCTCTCCTGGTGGCAAGATAACCGTCAGTGCTGCTGAAGTACCTGATAGTATCAGGTTTTCTGTTGCCGACACGGGATCAGGCATTGCACCTGAGCATCTTGAGCATCTTTTTGAACAGTTTTACCGGGTTCCAGGTCAGCATGAGAAGAGTGGCATCGGTCTTGGACTCTCGATTGTCAAGGAAATTGTTGAAACGCATGGCGGGATGGCTGGCGTAGAAAGTGCTTTAGGGAGCGGTTCGGTTTTTTATTTCACCCTGCCCGTTCGAAAAAACAGATGAGCAATAAAAACGGCTCTCGTGAGCTTAAAAAAAACGGCAGGAGGCGATGCATGAACGTGTACCATTACCTGTACCTTGGTATACTCATTTTTCTTATTCTTGCAGCGCTTGCGGCATGGGCTGGTATCGTGGTACGGCAATGAGTAGCCCCCTCCACTTCTCTTTTGGAAAGCAGGCTATGGAGAGCAACAACAGAGCCGACAGCTTTTTGCGTCTCATCCAGCGGTCGCAACTGGGTAAACTCAAGATTTATGTCGGGTACTGTGCTGGTGTGGGGAAAACCTGGCAGATGCTGCAGGAAGCAAGGCGCCTTAGGGAGAGTGGCATTGACGTTGTTGTCGGCCTTGTAGAAACCCATCAAAGAAAAGAGACGGAAGCTCTTCTTTCCGGTCTCGAAATCATGGCGCGTAAAATCCTGGTTTATCGTGGTATCGAAATTACAGAAATGGATATTGACGCGATCCTCCAGCGCCGTCCATTTGTTGTACTTGTCGATGAACTTGCGCATACAAACATTCCTGGAAGCAGAAATTCCAGGCGTTATGAAGATGTTGAAGAAATTCTTGCTGCCGGTATTCATGTGATTTCGACCATGAACATCCAGCATATCGAGAGCCTTTATGAAACGGTAGAACAGGCAACTGGAGTGAAGGTCAAGGAAAGGGTGCCCGATCGTCTGTTGTCGTTGGCCGATCAGCTTGTCAATGTCGATATTACTACCGATGATCTGCGGCAGCGTCTGAGAGAGGGAAAGGTCTATCTTCCCGGTCATTCGGGAGAGGCACTATCCAACTTTTTCCAACCCGAAAACCTTGAGCAGCTTCGTGAACTGACTCTCAGGGAACTTGCGGCACAGCTTGATTCGAAGCGTCGTAACCAGTTTCATGATGAATCTGTTTCGAATCCCGACCAGCTTATGGTTTGTCTCAGTTCAAAAACCCGGAACGGTGAAGCAATCTTGCGCTACGCATCTCGTATAGCAGGACGACTGAACCGAAACTGGTATGCAGTTTATGTGCAAACCCTTTCTGACAATCCAGCCAATACGGATGCCAGGGTACAACGGTTACTCTCCAATACCCTTGCCCTTGCCCGGCAACTTGGAGCGACCGTCTTTACCTACAAGGGAGATGATGTGGTGAAGACTATTCTGCAGTTTGCCCGGGAGTATCGTGTTGGACATATCATCATTGGTAACTCTGGACGAAAACGCTTATTCTGGCAGCGCTTTCTTGGCAGACAGACCATAGTTGAACGGTTGATCAGCGAATGCCGGGGTATCAGCGTGATAGTTCTCGATACCAGAGAGGAGGGTGCGCCAAGGGAACCCAATGCTCCGTCACAATTTTTTTCCGGTATCAAGGAAAGTCTTACTGCTGGCAACCATTTACAGCATCAATGGAAAGAACCGATCAGGAATGCACGGGTTGTTTTGTGGGAAAGTGTTCTTGAAAAGGAAGATGCTTTTCGTGAGCTGCTTCATGAGTGTTGCCTGGCAAATCCAGAAATTGACGAAGGAAGCGCATTCCAGAGGCTCCTTGAAAGGGAGAAGCAGGGTGGTACATTTGTCGGAGATGCAATTGCTCTTCCGCATGCAAGACTCGACAATCTCAATAAACCGGTTGTTGCCATAGGGGTCAACAGGGTTGGTTTTTATGACAGGGAATCAAGTAAAACGGCCCGCATAATATTTCTGATACTTTCACCATGCTCGGATCCTAACAGTCATATTCGGCTTCTTGGAGCCATCAGTAAAATGGCTGCCGATAGCCAGTGGTGCAGTATGATGCTTCGAACCGGGCAAAAAAAAGATATTATGCGAATTATACGGAGATGGTTGGTCCTGTCTCGATAAAACGTCCGCTTTTATGGTACGGTGGAGTCGAATGCCTCTTCACTCAATGTATGAGGGGATAGATGTCGGTGGGCCAAGAAAATGTGCGGGTTTGTATTGCAAGCTTCGGCATTTTTTTTATTTTTAACGAAATCTGTTGAATTGATTTTCTGTGTTGACCATGCGTGCAACGAACTACAGTAACCTTTTGTCTGCCTTGGCCCTGCTGCTGCTCAGCATAGTGGCTTCGGAGGGAGGTGTCTTTTAGTTCGTTTTTGTCGCAAGCGAGAACATTGTTAAAGCCGCCACCTTCTCAAGGGTAGGTGGCTTTTTTCGTTTAAATGATACAAAAAGAAAAAGGTGTCATGAAAAAAATGAAGTATCAAAAATATGCAGCGTACCCTGCGGTTACTCTTTCCGCAAGGAGCTGGCCTGACAAGAGTATAACGAAAGCGCCTGTATGGTGCAGTGTTGATCTTCGTGACGGAAACCAGGCGCTTCCGGTACCGATGAGTGTTGAGGAAAAGGTCTCCATGTTCCAGCTTCTTGTTTCCATAGGGTTCAAGGAGATCGAGGTTGGCTTTCCATCAGCTTCGGCGACAGAGTTTGCCTTTGTGCGCAGGCTTGTTGATGAGCATCTTGTTCCTGATGATGTCACTATCCAAGTGCTGACTCAGGCTCGGGAGCACCTGATTCGCAAGACGTTTGCTGCCATAAGTGGAGCGAAACATGCCATAGTCCACCTTTACAACTCGACCTCAAGTCTGCAGCGGGATGTGGTCTTTCGCAAAAACAGGGAGGAGATCAAGGCTATTGCCGTCGAGGGGACGGCGCTTGTTCGCCGTCTGAATGATGAGTGTGGCAATACCGGGATTCGTTTTGAGTACAGCCCGGAAAGTTTTACCGGTACGGAGCTCGACTATGCGCTTGACGTCTGCCATGCGGTTATGGATGCATGGGGAGCGTCGAAGGATGATAAAATCATTCTGAACCTGCCTTCAACGGTTGAAATGTCGTCGCCGAATATCTATGCGGACCGCATTGAGTGGTTCTGCCGCAACATCAAGTCGCGGGATGCGGTACTGATCAGCGTTCATGCCCATAATGATCGGGGCACGGCAGTGGCTACGGCTGAATTGGCATTGATGGCTGGTGCTGACCGGGTTGAGGGGGCTCTGTTCGGCAATGGCGAGCGGTGTGGTAATATGGACATGGTGACTATGGCGCTGAACCTTTTCAGCCAGGGAGTCGATCCTGAACTGGATTTTTCCGATCTTCCCCGCATACGCGAGGTCTATCGCCGCTGTACCCGTATGGACATTCATCCTCGCCATCCCTATTCGGGGGAGTTGGTCTATACAGCGTTTTCCGGCTCGCACCAGGACGCAATCAGCAAGGGGATGAAAGCGCAGCCGCACTCACCCGGCGGCTTATGGGCGGTTCCCTATCTGCCGATCGATCCTGAGGACGTTGGTTGCAACTATGAGGCTATTGTTCGTATAAACAGTCAGTCAGGAAAGGGTGGCGTGGCCTATGTGCTTGAGAAAGAGTATGGTCTCCAGATACCGAAGTGGATGCAGCCTGATTTTGCAGAAGCGGTACAGGCTGTTGCCGATACGACCGGTGTTGAGTTGTCGGTTGAGCAGATCAATGAGCTGTTTCATGCAGAATATGTGAAACTTCGCGAGCCGGTTACCCTCAGGAAGTGCCATATCAGTTGGGATGATGAGGAACCCCGGCGTCAGGATGAAGAGGATACAACCATAAACTGTGTTGTGCAGACCAGAGAGCGGGAGTTCAGCTTTGAGGCACAGGGGAACGGCCCTCTTGATGCATTTGTGAAGGGTTTTATCAGAGAGAGTGGTCTCAATTTCAGCGTTGATGAGTATGCCGAACATGCTATCGGACGCAGTGCCGGGGCTCTTGCCATCGCCTATATCAAGATTGGCTGCGCTGATGGAAGGGTTTCTTTTGGAGCCGGTATTGATTCGAATATCAGCCTTGCCTCAATAAAGGCTACGGTAAGTGCGCTGAACAGGTTGCCGTGAGAGAGAGTTCTTCCCTTGACAAATAGTTATCTTTTTATTACTGCGGTATCTTCTTTGACGCAATAGCGCAACCTTTTTTTGTATCTTCAGGGGGTGGTGCATGATAGATGTGCCATCCCCGGTCATTAAAGGGTAAATGTGGATTGCATGGTGAAGATCGTGAGGGAATTCTTTTTTTTTGTTTCGTTTCTTGCCCTTCTTTTGAACGGGTGCGCCGGGCCAGCCGAAACGGGAAAGCTCCGGGTTGTTGCCTCTATTGCGCCATTGGCTTATTTTGCCGAAAGAATTGGTGCTTCTCATGTTGCCGTATCGGTGATGGTGCCACCAGGTGCCAATCCGCACAGTTATGAGCCCTCCCCCCGGCAGGTGGCCCGCCTTGGTGAGGCAGCACTTTTTGTCAAGGCAGGTTCAGGGATCGAGTTTGAGCTGGCCTGGATGGAGCGTTTTTTGTCGATTAATCCAGCCCTGAAGGTTTGTAATGGAGTTGAAGGTATTCGCCTTCTTCCTGTCAAGCATGATGGATTCGCGCATCAGGATGAGCGTTTTGATCCTCACTACTGGCTCTCTGTGGCCAATGGCATGGTTATTGCCAGAAATGTTGAGCGAGCGCTTGCTGCGGCAGATCCGGCTCGGAGGGTTGAGTATGCGGCAAACCTGGCAAAGCTTCAGGCTGAGCTGCAGTTGCTTGACCGGGAGATTCAGGGAAAGCTTGCCGGGTTAAAAAACAGGCGTTTTTTGGTTTTTCATCCGGCATGGGGCTATTACGCAGACTCGTTCCGGCTGCAGCAGATTGCCGTTGAGGAGGAGGGCAAGACGCTCACACCGCGGCAAATGCAGAGGGTTATTGAACAAGCAAAGGCAAATCGTATCTCCGTCATCTTTATCTCTCCACAGTTCAGCGCCTCCCAGGCTCAAACCATAGCGCGCGAAATCGGTGGCAAGAGCCGCAGTGTTGACCCTCTTGCTTCTGACTATCAGGATAACCTCCGGCGTGCGACGAGTGCGTTTATTGAAACCATGCGATGAGGCCGCCTGTCATTGCATGTGAGCAGCTTTCAGTTGATCTGGGCGGTGTGAGGGTGCTTGATGGCGTGACCTTTTCGGTCGGTGAGGGTGATTTTCTTGGCCTTGTCGGCCCGAACGGTGGGGGTAAAACGACGCTGCTCAGGGTGATTCTCGGGTTGGAGAACGCTTCTGCAGGGAGTGTGAGGGTTTTTGGCGGGCAGCCAGGAAGCTTTCCTGGTCGTATTGGCTACGTACCCCAGCGTCTTTTTTTTGACCGCGAGTTTCCAATCAGTGTTCGCGATCTGGTGCTGATGGGGCGGTTGTCGAAAAAAAAACTTTTTCAGCACTATAACGCTCTCGACAGAAGGCGGGTTGATGAGGCGATCCATGCGGCTGGCCTTGAGCGGTTGATTGAGCGCCGGATAGGCGACCTGTCGGGAGGGGAGTTGCAGCGGGCACTTATTGCACGGGCGCTTGCCGGAGAGCCGGAACTGCTTCTGCTTGATGAGCCTACGGCAAGTATTGATCCGCAGATGAAAACCACCATTTATGATTTGATCGAGCAGTTGAAAGAGAGGCTTACCATTGTTCTGGTCACACATGATACTGAGCTTATAACCCGTTATGTGACCAAAGTTGCCACACTGCATGTGAAACTTGACCTGCATGAGCCGGGTTCCACTTCGGGCAGAGAGGGTTTTACAGGCACTCTTGTGCAAAATCCTTTTTTTTGAAACCTTGAACAACGCCAACGGTATGCTACAGGAGATATTTGCTTTTGAGTTCATGCGCAACGCACTTCTTGCAGCGCTTCTCTCCAGTGTTGCCTGCGGTATTATCGGCACCTACGTGGTGGTGAAAAAGATAGGCTTTATCAGTGGCGGTATAGCGCATACGGCGTTTGGAGGTATCGGGCTTGGCTACTACCTTGGAATCAATCCGCTTCTCGGCGTTATCCCGTTCAGTCTGGCCGCTGCCCTTGCTATCGGTTTGTTGAGCAAAAAGGCCAAGGTTGCTGAGGATACCGCCATCGGAACGTTCTGGGCAGTCGGAATGGCGTTCGGGGTGATTTGTATCGGTCTTAAACCAGGCTATGCCCCCGATCTTTTCAGCTATCTTTTTGGCAATATTCTGACGGTTCCTTCATTTGATCTCTGGATGATCATGCTGCTTGACCTGTTGATTATTGCTGTGGTATGGCTGCTCAGCAAGGAGTTTCTTGCCATCTCTTTTGATGAGGAGTATGCTGCCGTGTCGGGACTGAAAACGACGGCACTCTACCTGCTGATGCTCTGCCTGATTGCGCTGACTGTCGTCGTTATGGTGCGTGTTGTGGGTATCGTGATGGTGATTGCGTTGCTGACCATTCCGGCAGCCATTGCGCGGATGCTGAGCCACAGCCTGCCCGGCATGATGATTCGGGCCGTTGCACTCTCGGCCCTCTTCAGCATCTGCGGGTTATGGCTCTCCTGCCTGCTTGACATTGCATCAGGAGCAACCATTATTCTTGTCGCCGGTTTTTTCTTTCTCTTGGCGCATACCTGGCGTTTTGTCAGGCTTTTGCCTGGCGTCCTTCCTGGTTGATCATGAACAGTGCAAAGGCAACACCGGGCAGCCAGCCAAGCAGGGTAAGAAGTCCGGTAAGCATGACTGTTCCAACCTCCTTGTTTGTAACGGATGCGGGAGGAAGAATCACTGCAAGAGTCAATCTGCGAATATCCATTATGGGGCTCCATTTTTTTTAATAAAAAAACTCACAAAATTTAATACTAAAACAGACAGGAAGCAACGTAAAACGTTATCAGTACACTCTTCCCGCATCCATTGGCAACACTATTTCTTGTATTTTGATTCAAAAATCGTAAATTGAGCTCCCTTCAGAAATAATCCTGAGTAAAAAAATGCACTCTTGATTTGTTGAACATAAACAGAAAAAACTTGCTTAATAAAGTTCATCCCGACGTGGTTTTGGATGATGTTGATGAGGTCATTGACGAACCGAATTTTAATAACCACAATACCTCTCCAGAGCCACCCAGTCCCTATG
>CAINOO010000370.1 GCA_903851535.1 uncultured Chlorobiaceae bacterium
CTTCTGCGTTTGGGTAACGCCAAAAGTGGTGATTCTAAACCGTTCCTCAGCGTCCTTAGTTACCATTTCAGTTTTAACCAACTCACCCAAGCGAGTGCTGGTTATTTTGCCGCCCAGGAGGGCAAAACGGTCCTTCTTGAGGGTGCCCAGGGCTGTCTGCTTGATGTTGATCATGGCACCTATCCGTATGTAACCTCTTCCAACCCGACTTCAGGAGGTGCCTGCACCGGTTCCGGCATAGCACCGAACTATATCGGCAAGGTGATCGGTGTCTGCAAGGCATACATGACCAGAGTTGGCAATGGGGCATTCCCCTCGGAACTTCTTGATGAGACCGGGGAGCTTCTTGGTCGCATTGGCCATGAGTTTGGCGCCACAACCGGAAGAAAACGCCGCTGTGGCTGGATAGATCTTGTAGCTCTTCGCTATTCGCTGACGATCAACGGTGTGACGGAAATTGCGCTTACCAAGCTTGATGTGCTTGATACCTTCGAAGAGATCAAGGTATGTACCTCTTATATGCTCGACGGCAAGGAAATCCATGATTTCCCGACCGATCATCAGACGCTTTCGAGGGTGACGCCGCTTTTCACCTCCATGAAGGGGTGGATGGCATCGAACGCTCATGCCAGAACATTTACAGACATGCAGCCTGAAGCACAGAACTATGTCACCTTCCTTGAAGATGAGCTGCAGGTTCCGGTTACCTTTATCTCAGTTGGTCCCGGACGTGAAGAGACTGTTTTCAGATAAATCATGTACTCTTTATTGCAATGGCATTGATGGATATCGCAGTTATTCCTCTCGACAGCAAGGAGGGGGGCCTGAGTGGCTTTGTTGCTGGCCTGCAGGAACTTCTTGCTGCAAGCGGTTGCAGTTTCAGACTGCACGATATGGGGACGACGGTTGAAGGGCCGGCATCCCTGCTTTTCGATCTTGCGCAGAGACTCCACGAGTACTCATTCAGTCAGGGCGGAAAGCGCGTCTATACGGTCATGAAGATTGACGACCGTCGTGATCGGGCTGTCCGGCTTGGCGAGAAAAGTGCCTCGGTAAAAGCGAAAATTGTCCCGGCAAGGGAGCCGGAAGAGTAGGGGGATTACTGAAAATATTTTATCTTCACCTCTCTTTATGTTTGACCTCTGTAACACAGGTTTATTGCGGGCAGTAACTCTCAAAAGAAAACATTCATGATGCAGCTTTCCCGAGATATTCAGGTAATCAAGGAAGATAACGTTACGCACAGCTTTTGTGGACTTGCCTGTGTTGGCTGGATGTATCAGAAGATCAAGGACAGTTTTTTTCTTGTGCTCGGCACGCATACCTGCGCTCATTTTCTGCAGAATGCTCTCGGCATGATGATCTTTGCCAAGCCTCGCTTCGGCATTGCCCTGATGGAGGAGGGTGATTTGTCGAAAAATGAGCCAACCCTTGAGGAGATTATCCGTGAAATCAAGGCTGACCATAATCCGTCGGTGATTTTTCTTCTCTCTTCGTGTACACCCGAGGTCATGAAGGTTGACTTCAAGGGGCTTGCCCACCTTCTCAGTACCGCGGATGTTCCGGTACTCTTTGTTCCGGCAAGCGGTTTGGTCTATAATTTTACCCAGGCTGAGGATTCCGTACTTTCTGCCCTTGTACCCTTCTGTCCCGAAGCTCCCGCAGGCCAGAAAAAAGTGGTATTTCTCGGCTCAGTGAACGATGTAACGGCTGACGACCTCCGGGCAGAAGCTGAAGCGCTTGGCATTCCGGTAGGCGGCTTTCTTCCTGA
>CAINOO010000371.1 GCA_903851535.1 uncultured Chlorobiaceae bacterium
CCTTAATCCCGACTATGGCACAGTCTGCGGATACACCCAGCGAGAGGTTGACACCGTTTTTGCTCCGTATCTCGAAGGCGTGGATAGGGAACAGGTCAAAAGGTGGTACAATGGGTATAACTTTTTGGGTGACAACGTCTATAACCCCTACGATATCCTGCTCTTTATCAAGAACCAAAAGATGTTCAGGAACTATTGGTTCGAGACAGGGACACCCCGCTTTCTGATTGAACTCATCAATAAGAACAACTATTTTATCCCCAAGCTTAACAGGCTGCGAGTTAATGAGTCTCTGGCCAACAGCTTTAACATTGAGGCGCTCAATCTGGAAACGATTATGTTTCAGACTGGCTATCTGACCATAAAACGACTGATCCAGTCAGGCATGGGAGTTGGCTACGAGTTGGGATTTCCCAACAAGGAGGTGCAGATCAGTTTTAACGAGTATATTTTGCAATCAATGACCAGCGTGTCGGAAAAAGAGCCGATCCGCTATGAGCTGCTTGATATGATCAACGCCGGAGATGTTGAAAGTCTGGAACCCGTTATCCGGCGCCTTTTTTCAAGTATTGCCTACAACAACTTCACCAACAACGCCATTGAGGGTTACGAAGGCTTTTACGCCAGCGTGCTTTATGCCTATTTTGCCAGTCTCGGCCTCGACATCATCGCCGAGGATGTGAGCAACAAGGGACGAATTGACCTGACACTGAAGGCTGAGGGGAGAACCTTCCTGTTTGAGTTCAAGGTGAGCGACAATGAGCCACTTGAGCAGATTAAAAAGATGAAATATTACGAGAAGTATGCTGGTGAACGTTACCTGATTGGCATCGTCTTTGACCCCAAGGCAAGAAATGTCAGCAAGTTTGAGTGGGAGAAGATTTGAGCGGCACCGTTGAAAAAAAAGAATAAAAAAGCCATGAAAATACAACTACAACGCATTATTGACCAGATCGAGGCCGGAGGGGCTTATGATTAACAGCGATGCCGTTATGCGCCACGGTTATGTGACTTTTCCGAAACACTCCCCTGCTGTTTCAGGAGGGTGGTTACCGGGTACTGAATGGTATGGAGCTGTTTATCGTATCGTCGGTTCTCTTCATTGGCAAGCATTGGGTTTTCAGTATCTCGTGCACATTTTTGATCAGCGCGTTTCTTGTAAACGGTTTTTCGATCAGGTGTATACCATCACTGACTCCTCCATAACCGGAAATAATATTTGCTGTATAACCTGACATAAAAAGGCATTTCAGGTCAGGATAAGCTGCCTGCAATTTTCTGGAGAGATCAATGCCATTCATTTCTGGCATGATGACATCAGTCAGAAGCAGGTTGATGGTGCCAGGGTATTGTTCGGCCATCTGAATCGCTTCTGTGGGTGTAGAGGCCTCAATAACTTTGTAGCCGTTGCTTTCGAGCATGATGGTACAGAGTTTCAGGATGGCAGGTTCATCTTCAACAAGGAGGATGGTTGCCTCTGCGTGGGCTGTTTCGGGTTCAGGATTCGGGCTTTCCTGCGGAGCCACATGCTGTTTGTAAAGAGGCAGGTATATTTTAAAAAGGGTTCCTTTGCCAGGTTCACTTTCAAAGTCAATATATCCTTTGTTCTGTTGGATAATGCCATAGACCGTCGATAGCCCCATTCCTGTTCCTTTTCCAACCTCCTTGGTGGTAAAGAAGGGTTCGAAAATATGGGGAAGATTTGTTTTTTCAATACCACAGCCATTATCGCTTATGGCAAGGAGCACATAATCGCCTGGACGGGAGCAGGGATTGCCGGTTGTTCCTGCGAGGCTGTCGATGTGTACGGTAAAGGTTTCGATCATGATTTTGCCATTGCCATTAATGGCATCCCGGGCATTGACACAAAGATTGGCAAGAATCTGGTCGATCTGTGACGGGTCGATCTTTATCCAGGCATGATTGGTTTCAGGAATCCAGCCAAGCGTTATGTTTTCACCAATCAGTCGTCTCAACATGGAGAGCATCCCTTCGATGGTCGCATTCAAATCCAGCACTTTGGGTATCACCCTCTGTTTTCTGGAAAAAGTGAGAAGCTGACGGGTCAGATTGGAAGATCGGATTGCTGCCTGCTGAATAGATTCAAGGTCGTCGGGAGAAAAATCACCCTTTTTAAGGGCTATTTCGGTATGACCAAGGATGACGGAGAGCATATTGTTGAAGTCATGGGCAATACCTCCGGCAAACTGACCGACAATCGCCATTTTTTGAGACTGCAGCAGTTGTTCCTGGAGTTTTTCACTATCCTCTTCAACACGTTTTTTGTTAACCATATCCCAGGTTATGTCTCCGAGAACACCGGTCAATTGAGCATCTTCAGCATGATAAGGGCTGGCCTTGTTGCCCAGTTCAAAGAGTGCCACGACCTTTGATCCCCTTATTACCGGAACGGCAAGTGTTCGCTTTATTCCGGGTTTACTGCTTATGCTGCTGTCGTTGCAGAGCACGAATCGCTGCTCTCTTACCGCATCGACCAGCACTCCTGTTATCTCCCGGGAAGCTGACTCTCGGGCGCTCTCTTTCAGCCATCCCTCTTTCATGCCTTGCGTTGAACATACTGACCCTGAAAAGAAGAGCTGGTCGTCCGAAACAAAGTGGAAAAATCCGGTTGAGCTTCCTGTCACTCGTTCAGCTTCATCGAGGGCTGTTTGCAGAAGTTCTTCTATGGAACAACACTCTGCCATTTCAAGCAGATGAACGCGTACAGCCCTCATCCTTTCGATGCGCTTGCGTTCGTTGCAGTCAAAGAGAATACCTATTGCCCCGGAATATTCGCGTTCTTCAAAATATTGCATGTGCACCTCTCCCCAGAAAATCGAACCGTTTTTTCGTCTGAATCTCAGTTCAAAAATATGGGTCAGGAATTGATTGGAGAGTGTTCTGCCAAACGCATCAGCACTCTTCACCATCTCTTCCCCGGGGATAAATTCTCTGAATGCATGACCAATAACCTCTTCTGGCGCATAACCAAGAAGCCTCTCCACAGCCCCGGATACATAAGTGAACCTCCCGTTTGTGTCGGCAACAAAAACCATCTCGGAGATTTTTTCTGTAATGGCCCGAAACTTTTGCTCACTCTTGAGCAACGCATCTTCTGTTTGCTTGCGCTCGGTAATATCCGAGCCGATTCCTACAATAAATGCTTTATCGTTGATGATAATTTTTTTGCCTTTCATCAGAAACCAGCGGAATTCAGGGCCACCGTGAAGCAGAACTCTCAATTCAGCAGACTCTTCACCACCCCTGGTAAAAATTTTCTGCATCTTTTCATCGACCAGCGCCCGGTCATCCGAATAGACAAGTACTCGTATGTCAGTTCCGGCAATTTCGCTTTCCGGTTTGCCAAAGAGTGCGTCACGCAGGTAGTTGTTCCAGGCAACAAGTCGGCCATGAGCATCAATCAGACAGAATGTTCCGGGGATTGCATCAATAAGGGCGCTGTTGAACGCCTGTTCATTGAGCAGAGAGAGGCGGGTTTGTTTGAGATCGGTAATATCTTCGGCGATAATTAAAAGATGATCAATCGTTCCATCCCGAGAGCGTGAAGGGTATACGGTATGCTGGAGGATTCGATTGCAACGTTCATCTTCAAATGAGAGTCTTTTGCCGGTACGCATAACCTCCTCAGCCTTTTCCCGGCGTTTTGCAGCCAGTTCCGGTGGAAGCAGATCGTAGATATTGGTGCCAACGCACTCCTGTACGCTTTTCCCTATTCTGGTGGCAAAGGTTTTGTTGGCTTCAACGATTTTGCCGGAACAGTCTATAAGAAAGACCGATTCAGGATAGGAATCAAACAAGGCATCGACGCTTCTGAAGGATTGTTGTTCACTGTGATCAGTGGATGCTTTCTCGTCACGCTTCTGGTGCGGCATGATGGTACGGTTATTAAATTTTAATCCATCGTTGAAGTTTGTCTGATTTTCGGGCAGCCTGCATAACTTTCTGGATCATGAGACCGTCCGAAAAACCGGCAGCATCATGCAGCCTCTTCTCCTTGTTCTTGAGCGCCTTGACAATCCTGTGGGCAAGAAAGGCAAAACCGACGGCGAAAATACCGTGAACGGCGAGGGATGACTGGCGGATTTTTTCCTGCACAACAAGCTCATCCCACGAGAGCATCGGTTCAACCAGTTTCCATCGGGGGGCATCAATAAGGCTCCGCCCTACTTGTGCTTCATCGTTGACAACCTCCCATAACCGTCCTGCCCCGTCGAGCTTGATAGTTTTGAGGCTGCCTACCACTTCAAAGGAGAACCAGGTATAGGCTCCAACGGTGGTGACATGCATCACTGAAGAACTTCCGAGGGCGACTGATGAGGGGCCGAACTTCATCATCATGGCAAAATGGTCGTCAGAGGTTACGCGGCATGGCTTGCCTGACTTGTCGGGGCGAAAGGGAATACTGATACCAAGGTTGCAGGAGACCCTGGAAATTTCGCCAACGAGGTACCGGTTCATGTCTATGAGATGGGAGCCGAGGGCCGCGAGAGCTCCTCCCCCTTTTTCAGCATCACACCACCACGACCAGGGCATGTCGGGGCGGTTACGCGAAGCAAGGTTCATAACGGCGCGCACTTCGTAGACCTTGCCAATCTCTCCACCATCAATCATCTGTTTCATGCAGCGAACCGCCGGATGAAAGCGGAGCTGATGGTCAATGAGGGCAAAACCGGGTGCTGTTGCGGCAACACCGACCATGTCGGCAGCATCCGAAATATTGAGCGCAAAGGGTTTTTCGCAGAGCACACTTTTGCCGCTCTGCAGGACACCATTCACCATCTCCCTGTGGAGCCAGGTCGGCGTGGTAACGCAGATCAGGTCGAGGTCGCAGTGCAGCATATCGCGCCAGTCGGCAAAGCCCTTCTGGATATCGAACATCTTCATGAACTTCTGTCGATGCAGCTCGGTTGGGCTTGCCACGGCTGCAAGCTCCACATCCTCCATCAGTGAAAAAGCGGGGGCCTGGGCAATTCGCGCCCAGCCACTTCCGATAAATCCTATTTTAATTTTCTTTGTCATAAAATTTCACAAAAAAAGGGTGACCGAAATCACCCTTTTTGCATTGCTATTGAGAGTATTTCGCTCATCCAGGTTGCTGAGCTTTTGCAAGTCGGGCTTTTTCGATGTAGGTCTTCTGGATATCGCGTGAAACATTATAAGCCTTTGAGAGGCTGTCGGAGCTCCAGAGCCTTGCGTCGAAGGCCATACAGATATTTCGGAGAAAGGGAATGCCCGCTTCAGTTACCCGAACGCTCTTGTTGCCCAAAACAACGATGCCGTCATTCTGCATATCTTCGAGGCGATAGAGAGCTATGTCGAGTTCGTCGGTGTAGAGTTTGGGATCTTCCCATGAGGTCTCCTGCTTGCACATCAGGTTAAGGATGTGGCGGCGAAGCACCAGATCTTCGTCGGTCAGCAGGTGGCCGCGATGAAGGGGGAAGCGCCCTTCGTTGACAGCCTTTATATAGGATTCGTCGTCGCGCTCGTTCTGGGCAAATGCGTACCAGGTGTCGCTGATGGAGGATGAGCCTATCGCCAGCATCATCTGTGTGGTGTTTTCGGTGTAGCCCATGAAGTTACGATGCAGGGTTCCGTTTTTGGCTGCAACGAAGAGCGCATCGCCTTCGATGGCGAAATGGTCCATGCCGATTTCATGGTAGCCGATGGATTCAAGCATGGCGCTTCCCTTGTCGTAGAGCTCCTGCTTGACATCGCCAACCGGCAAATCCTCCTCCTTGAACTTCCGCTGTCCTTCGTACATGTGCGGGTTGTGACCGTATGCATAGAAGGCAAGGCGGTCGGGTTTCAGCTCCATTACCTTCTGTATGGTATCGGTGATGGTGGCCATCGTCTGCTTGGGCAGGCCGTAAACAAGGTCAAAGTTGACTGAGGTAAAGCCGATTTCGCGTGCCAGGTCAACCTTTTCCTTGACCAGCTCGAATGACTGGAGACGGTTGATCTCCTGCTGCACAATCGGGTCAAAATCCTGTATACCGAAGCTCATGCGGCGGAAGCCGACACTGTAGAGTGCTTCGAGGTGCTCTTTTGAGGTTGACTTGGGGTTGGTCTCAAAGCTGAACATGTAGTTGTCCATCTTGTTGACATCCTTGCAGATTCCATTGATGAGCCTGACAAGATTTTCGGGGCTGAAAAAGGTTGGTGTGCCGCCGCCAATGTGCAGCTCTTTTACATTAAGCTTGCCGGGAAAAACATCGATGTACATCTGCCACTCTTTAAGGAGCGCCTCAAGGTAGGGTGTTTCGTAGGAGTGATCCTGGGTACGGTGAGCGTTGCAGCCGCAGAAGTAACAGTGGTTCTCACAGTAGGGTATGTGAATGTACAGGCTGATTCCGGTGGTCTCGTTGCTGTCGTTAAAACCTTTGACCATCGCCTCTTTCCACTGCTCCTGGGTAACGCCGTCGGTGCTCCATGAAGGAATGGTGGGATAACTGGTGTAACGGGGCCCGGGATTGCTGTACTTTACTGCGAGATTAGTTGCCATTGTTATCTTCCTCAACAAGGATTATTTTTTTAAATTAGCTCTCGTGAAAATACATAAAACTCGGCAATTTCATAAATCATTAGCCCATAAACCGCCTGTGAAATCACTCTTCTCCCGGGCGCACACCTTTGCACTTCCTGTGTGTCGTTAGCGGAGAAATTATGAGCAAAGGCCAACATCGTCATTGCTTGATCATGAACGAACACCACAACAATCGAACACGCTAATTCCGCTCCCGAAGAGCTTATACATAAATCATTTACTTTAAGGCACCCTTCTATGCAACAAAAAACAGAGGCTGACAAGAGGCCGGTTATCGGCATTCTCATGGGTTCAGATTCAGATTTCGATATTATGAGGGAGGCCTCACTGGTCTGTGAGGAGTTCGCTATTGCCTCCGAGATCTCCGTGATTTCGGCGCACCGGACACCGCATGACCTCGAAATCTATGCCACGTCAGCCATTGAGCGTGGCCTGAAGGTCATTATCGCCGGAGCTGGCGGAGCAGCGCACTTGCCGGGTGTTACTGCAGCGATGACCGTCCTGCCGGTGATTGGCGTGCCGATTTTCAGCAAAAAGCTGAACGGCCAGGACTCGCTCTACTCCATCGTGCAGATGCCTGCCGGGATTCCGGTGGCAACCGTGGGAATCGACAATGCCCGGAATGCCGCCCTGCTTGCCGTACAGATTCTTGCCCTCTCTGACGAAACGCTGATGGCGGCCCTGCTGGAGTTCCGCAAAAAACTTGCCGACGCATCCCGGCAGAAAACTGCCAAAATCCGCGAAAAGCTCCATGCAAAAAGCTGAATTCTGGATAGAGAGCCTTCAGCTTGTGCCGCATCCCGAAGGGGGATACTACCGCGAAACGTGGAGAAGCGAGGGTTCCTACACCTTTACGGATGCAACTCTGTTCAGTGGCCCTCGCTCTTATGTAACGGCCATCCACTATCTCCTTCAGGGTAAGGAGTGCTCAAAGCTGCACAAAATCCATTCCGACGAGCTGTGGTTTTTCCATGCGGGCAATCCACTGACGGTACACCTTTTTCCTGAAACAGGGGAACCCGCCAGCTTCACGCTCGGCCTCGCCCCCGGCAAGGGGCAGGTAGTGCAGGGAGTCGTCCCCAAAGAGAGCTGGTTTGGTGCCTCCCTTGCTGCTCCTGAAGATGAACACTACGCACTGGTGAGCTGCGTGGTCGCGCCAGGCTTTGATTTTCAGGACTTCGCCTTTGCCGACAGACACACACTGCAACAACAATTCCCGCGACATACCGAAATAATCGAGCATCTCACCTGATGGCATCATCTCATCGGGAAGAGATGCGGAGAATTCCCGCTTTTTTTTACTTTGTTCGATATACGGGTCTGTTTCTTGCAAAAAAAGAGTATTGAAATATTCATGTCTTATAACAAAAGGTAGCGCTATAGATGAAAAAGAGGGTTGTGATTGTTGGTGGAGGATTTGCTGGACTGAATGCGGCCAGGATACTTGGCAATAAAAAGGATATTGAGGTTACCCTCATCGACCGGAAGAATTATCACCTCTTTCAGCCGCTGCTTTATCAAGTAGCGATGGCGGCGCTTGGTGAAGGGGATATTGCCGCCCCGCTGCGCAACATGCTGGCAAACTTCCAGAACATAACTGTCTTCAAGGGTATTGTCGAGCGTATTGATGTTGAGAACAAAATGGTGATAACGGATTTCAGCGATATCCCCTACGATTATCTGGTCCTTGCCTGTGGTGTCCAGCACCACTATTTTGGCCACAACGAATGGGAAGAGTTTGCACCCGGTCTGAAGACCCTTGCACAGGCCAAGGAGATTCGCCGTCGGGTGATGGAGGCTTATGAGCGGGCTGAACGGACAACGGATTTCGTTGAGCGAAAAAAACTGCTCACCTTTGTTATTGTCGGAGGTGGACCGACCGGTGTGGAACTGGCTGGATCGATTGGCGAAATGAGCCGCTACACCCTCTCGAAATTTTACCGGAATATTGACCCAAAACTTACCCGCATTTTCATTGTTGAAGCGGCTCCGCGCATTCTTGGCTCTTTTTCTCCCGATCTGGCCAGCAAGGCGACCCGATCGCTTGAAAAGCTTGGCGTACAGGTCTGGACAAGCAGCATGGTGAGCGAAGTTGATGCCGACGGGGTGCAAATCGGCAATGAACGTATCGAAGCCGCAACGGTACTCTGGGCTGCCGGTGTTACCGCCATAGAGATCGGAAAAACAATGGACGGTGTGGAGACCGACCGTATCGGACGAATCATGGTCAATGAAGATCTCAGCATTCCCGCTCATCCGGAAATATTTGTCGGTGGTGACCTTGCACATTTTGTTTCAGAAGATGGAACTACGCTGCCGGGGCTTGCACCTGTTGCCCTGCAGCAGGGTCGGTTCATCGGCAAAAACATCCTGCTTGACCTGAAAACAAAAGCAAGAAAGCTCTTCCGCTACCGCGACAAGGGGCAGATGGCCACTATCGGCAAAAACAAGGCGATTGTTGAATTCGGCAGCCTGAAATTTGATGGCATTTTTGCCTGGTTTACCTGGCTTCTGGTCCATATCTACTTCCTGACCAGCTTCCGCCATCGGGTCTTTGTGCTGTTGCAGTGGGGATGGTCGTACTTCACCTTCAGCTATGGCGCACGGCTGATCATCAACCGGGAATGGCGCTTCTATCCTGATGCCGACCCCTGTGCACTCCACATCGAAAAGGAGGAGAAAGAGTGAAAAAAAAGAGTTCAGTCGAGATAGTCACTGGCCTGATTATGGGAAGTATATTTATCGGCATAGCCCTCTATCTTCTCTTTTTTCCTGACATCTCCCCTGCCGGAATGAAACAGGATCTCCGACTTTATGCCCTGCTGACCGGCGCTTACGGTATCTGGCGCATTATCCGCGCCTGGCTGGTGTGGAAAGATGGGGAGGATCAGCATCACGAAAGGGCTGTGTGACCACAGCCCTTTCGGCGGTTTGAATCCACCGCCTGTACACCGGTTTCGAGGTACCTGATAAAAAACGTATCCAGAGTTCCAGAAATCAGAATTTCAGAATTTCAGGAAGAGGGACTGGAACGAACTACCCGAAAGCCGACACCGTTGATCCTGTACGCCGGAAGATACTCGAACCGGGCAGAGCAACGCAGATAGTCGGGATAAGCGTACCACGAACCGCCGCGCAACGAACGGGCGGATGTATTTTTTTTGTATTTATTATCCATCCACTCCCACACATTTCCAGCCATATCGAACAACCCTTCTGGAGTTTTACCATCAGGGTAATTTTCGACAGGAGTCGTTGCATCCTCGTTATAATTGTAATTCGCATGTTTCGACGTTGGCTCCTCTTCGCCCCAGGGATAAGGGCTCACCTTCAACACCTCCTGCGGTTTATGACGCTGCCCACCGGCTGCCCACTCCCACTCTTCCTCCTTCGGAAGACGATATGATTCAGAATCACCTGCAAGCATCGAGAGCCAGAGGCAGTAGGCCCGGGCAGCATACCAGCTCACTCCCACAACCGGCTGCTCATCTCTGTTGAACTTCCTGTCGGCATCCCATTCCGATCTGAGCCGGACAACAAGCGATTCTTTCTCGTTCAGATAGTCCTGCAACCCGGGAATACCTTTGTCTTGCAGACGAGCCATTTCATACAAAGCCTCCTGAAAAGAGTTGAGGGAGAGTGTCGCGTCAAACTCCGGCGCTCTCGCATCAAGAAAATTGATAAAGGTGCGGTACTGCAGGTTGGTCACCGGATATTTTGCAACGTAGAGGTCAGGAATCGTGACCTCACCCTCCGTCACGGAGTAGATATACCTTCCTCCTGGAATCATGATATAGTGGGCATCATGCTCAAAGGGGTTGCGGAATGATGACGGACGATGCGCCGGTGTTATCGGTTCTGCTGCTTCCGCCTGAAAAGGAAGGGACTGGAAACCGTCAGATTTGTCGAGAGAACGGATGACATCTTCAGCCATCCCTGCAATCTCCTGATTCAACGCCAGATCTTGCTCCCTGAAGCGACGAAGGGCGTCAAGCGCTTTCGGCTGACGAATGGCTTTCAGACATTGCAGAATGGAACGCTGCCGGTAGGGAGACGTCTTCTTGCGGTTGCAAAGAGCAGCAACAAGGGCATCGACGGTTTTTTCCGGTGCTTCTTCCAGAACAGCCGTCAGAAGAGCCTTCTGTTTTGGGGAAAAATCAAGACTGACCGGAGAAGCAAAAAGCTTTTTCATGAATGCATCGAATATCCGCTCATTGGACTGCGCCATAAAAAATTTGATCACCTCATCCCACCAGCCGCTCTCCTCACCAAACTGCGTGACAAGCAAAGGAATACAAGTGGAATCGAACAACTCCTCTTTGAGCTGAACTGCTGCAAGGTATTCTCGGAAGGTTTTATGCCGAAAAATATACCGGTTTCCATAAGCAACCAGCACACCTGTCCGATTGACAAGATTCGTGCAAATATCTGATACGCTTCGGGCTTGACCCAGCCTTTCAAGCTTCTGCTCCATTTTCAGGTGCAGCGCACGCTGATCGGCCTCATCTGTTTTCAGCTCTCTCTGCATCCAGAGTGCAACCGGTGCAAGCAGACGCCTCGCATCTGCCGCACAAAGCAGCGGTTCCATCTTGCGCTCCCTGTTGCGATAATCGAGAAGGTAATCAAGTGCTGCACTGTAGAGTTCCATCCTTCTTCCGGGAAA
>CAINOO010000372.1 GCA_903851535.1 uncultured Chlorobiaceae bacterium
CATCATGGATATTCTGCACAACATCGAAACCCAGGCCCTTGATTTGCGCGATGATCTCCCTTCAGGCGGCTTCATGCCTCTTGAAGGTTCCGCCGCGACCATCGAGCTGCCTTTCGAAAGAGCCCTCTATCGCCCTCCCTTCAAGCCCTTGATTGCCGGTATCGCCCTTGATGAGGGGGATGCGGAGATTGATACCGCTGTGCTCTATGCCCAGATCGTGGTTGACCGGGCGGAGCTGCTGCGAAATATCCGCCTGGAACTTCAGATGCGCATCCAGGTTACCCTCGGTGAGGTAATTGCACGTCACCCGCTGCGTAACGGTCTGGCCGAGCTGGTGGCCTATCTGCAACTTGCCGGGGAGAAGTTCAAGACAACGGTGGATGAAACAACAGAGGAAGAGGTGCAATGGGAGAGCGAAACGGGTGTCACCCGCCGCGCAACCTTGCAGTGTATTATTATTATGAGAAACTGATGATGAACCATACCGAGATTGAAACCGGCCGTTTACACTCTCCGGCCCAGGAGCTCTCCTCTCTCGTGATTCCCCTGCTGAAAGGGGTGATCTATCAGGAGGAGAGCCCGGCCTTGTGGGGCTCTTTGCTCAATTTGATGGCCGCCGTGCGCGATTACGTGGCGGTGCTTGGGCTGGAGTTGATTCTCGATGAGTCGGAAGGATACGCTTTTTTGCGTTCACGCAGTGAGGGCGAAATGGAGGGGGCAAACAGCACGCTCCGCCTGATGGCACGCCGCCAGCTCTCCTACCCGGTCAGCCTGCTGCTGGCGCTGCTGCGCAAAAAGCTGGCCGAATTTGACGCGGGTGCTGGCGACACACGCCTCATTCTTTCACGGGATGAGGTGGTGGAGCTGATCCGGATTTTCCTCCCCCCCAACAGCAATGAGGTGAAGTTGATTGACCAGGTTGATGCCACACTGAATAAAATCGCCGACCTTGGTTTTATCCGCCGGTTGCGGGGAGAACGGCAGATGATTGAGGTGCGCCGGATTATCAAGGCCTTTATTGACGCCCAATGGCTGGCCGATTTCGATAAACGACTCGACGAATACCTGCAGCGACCGGTAAAACTGACGGAGAAAGATGATGAGTGAGGCGCTTGAAATGGGATTTATTGCCGATGACCGCCTTGCCGGTTTTCGTTTGCAACGGCTTGAAATTTTCAACTGGGGCACCTTCGACGGGCGGGTATGGACGCTCAAGCTGGGCGGAAAGAACGGGCTTCTCACGGGAGATATCGGTTCCGGAAAATCAACGCTGGTCGATGCCGTAACCACCCTCCTGGTGCCAAGCCAGCGCATTGCCTACAACAAGGCGGCAGGGGCCGATAACCGTGAACGCACCTTGCGCTCCTACGTGCTCGGCTACTTCAAGTCGGAGCGGCAGGAGAGCCTTGGGGGCGGCGCCAAGCCGGTCGCCCTGCGCGAACTCAACGGCTATTCGGTCATTCTCGGCGTCTTTCATAACGAAGGCTACGACAAAACGGTTACCCTCGCACAGATTTTCTGGATGAAGGATGCCACACAGCCCGCCCGCCTCTATGCCGCTTATGAGGGCGACTTGTCGATTGCTGTCGATTTTTCAGGCTTTGGTACCGAAATCGGGGCCCTGCGCAAGCGGTTGCGCGGAGCGGGAGTTGAGCTTTTCGAAACCTTTCCTCCCTACGGCGCATGGTTCCGGCGACGCTTCGGCATCGAAAATGAGCAGGCGCTCGACCTCTTTCATCAAACCGTC
>CAINOO010000373.1 GCA_903851535.1 uncultured Chlorobiaceae bacterium
ACCTTGTTGAAGGCATCGTAAAAAACCTTGCGGCAGTCGGGATAACCGGAGGAGTCCTCCTCCACCGCTCCAATAAAAATTTTGCTCGCACCAATCACCTCCGACCAACTGACCGCCATCGAAAGAAAACCGGCATTGCGGAATGGCACATAACTGGTGGGAATGGTCGAACCCTGAAGGTCCGCGCCGCCAACCGGCATAGAGTAGTCGGTGAGGGATGAGCCGCCAATCCGGGCAAGAAAATCGGCATTGACCTCAAGGCACTGCTCTATGTTGTAATGGGCACAAATAGAGCGGAACGACTCCAGCTCCCTCTGCCAGGTACGCTGCCCGTAATTGACATGCATAGCCGCAAGCTCAAAGCCTTGCGCATGAGCCATAGCTGTGGTAACAAGGCTGTCCATGCCTCCGCTGAGAAGGATAACTGCTTTTGGTTGTGTTATTGACACGAATCTCTGCATTTTGTATGTTACATGGAACTTGTTGTGTTGCAAAGCAAGCATAACCCTTTTCACGAAAGTATACAAAGCCCTCGACTATCTGAAATGTTGATTGCCTCTTTTTCGATACAACACCCACTCTCTGAGTGGCGGGAAGTGCGTATCGAAGTGCTACGGATGTACGGCCAACGAATCAACCGTTCGAAAAGAAGCTCCTGGAGATTTCTTCTGCCATCCAGCACACCGTGAATAAAAACCTTGCGCTCCAGAATCCGGTAAATAATCCTGTTGTCTCCGTTTTTTTGTTCCGAATCTGAAGTATAACCCTGATAAATATCTGAAATTACCGTAAATTGCACACAGAATCTGCTCACGCATCTGGAACTCAAACGGTTAGAACCATGAAGTCCGGCAAACAGAACACCATCCGCCTCATCACAGCACTCATGCTGCTGCTCTCCGGTTGCACATCTATCAGCGTTACGAACAATGTTGAACCCCTGAAAGCGCCGGTACAGGCCTTTTACGCAACAGACCGCAACAATACCGGAGCTACCGATGCAAGTAAAAAATACGGTCATGAGAGGAGCAGCCTGAGCTATGGCATCGCACAGGTAACCATCCCTTTTGATCATCGCATCGGCAAAGGGATTCTTTCGAGCTTCGACAAGGAAAAACGCCAGCAAGTCGACTATCTTGATCTGTCGGTACTCAGCAGGGAGGAACTGCTGAACCGTCTCTCACTGGCGATGGCTGCCTCCGAAGAGAAGAAACTCCTGATTTATGTGCACGGCTACAACGTAACCTTCGACGAGGCTGCCCGGGGAATAGGCCAAATTGCCAGCGACCTCGATTTCAAGGGATGCACCCTCTTTTTCAGTTGGCCCTCACAAGGGCAAATCAGCGGCTACATTGCCGATGAAACAAGCGTTATATGGGCCGAAAAAGATCTGGTAAAGGTGCTCGAAGAGGCAGCCCTGCATTCAGGGGCGAAGAGTATCTACCTAATGGGCCACAGCATGGGAACCCGTGCACTGGCGATTGCATTCATGGAATTGTTGTCGAAAAACCCGCAACTGCAGACAATCTTCAAGTCACTGATTCTGATAGCTCCCGATATTGACGCAGAGATCTTTACAAGAGATATGGTACCAGCTCTTGCAAAATCCGGAACGAGGATTACCCTCTATGTTTCGGGCAAAGATAAAGCCTTGCAACTCTCAAAAAAGCTGCACGCGTACAAACGAGCCGGCGATGCGAACGAGGGCGCAACCATCATTTCAGGTGTCGAGACTGTTGACGTCACGAATATCAAAACAGGCGCTCTTGGCCACTCTTACCATAACGATTCCCGCACGGTGCTTTCGGATATCTATTACATCCTGAAAAAGGAGCTCGGAGCTGACGAACGATTTTCACTCGAACCGGTGGATACCGCTGAGGGTCGGTACTGGAAATTCAAGGAGTAAAAAAAAAGCCAACCCGAAGGCTGGCTTTTTTTGAAGAATAACGATGGAGGCGCAGAAATTAATACATGCCGCCCATTCCACCCATTCCGCCTGGAGGCATTGCCGGCATGTCGGATTTATCTTCCTTGATGTCGGTAATTGCTGCTTCGGTGGTCAAAAGAATACTGGCAACTGATGCAGCGTTCTCAAGAG
>CAINOO010000374.1 GCA_903851535.1 uncultured Chlorobiaceae bacterium
AGCGTGCGACCGCTCATGCAGCGGACAATGATTCCCTTTCCTTCGTACATGCAGCCGCTCTTTTTGACAAGCGTCACCTGATTTTTGCCCATCGCCATTCCCGGCATGGAAAGGTCGAGGAGTAGCGTGTCGGGCAGCTTGTTGCACGGTGTCACCGTCACGCTGAAGGTGAGTTCTTTCATGGCGCTCACCGGTTTCGGATCAATGTTGAGGGTGACGGTATGGCTGCCTGAGGTGACGGTGCAGGCTTTTTCATGGATACTGTTATCCACAGGGTTTGCGCTGAGTGTGCTCCCTGCAATCAGCATGGTGGCGAAGAGCGCCAGTGAAACTATTTGACGTTGAAAAACCATTTTTTTGTTGTGATGAGTTGCTGTTGCTGCCGGAGGTCAACTTTTGCAAACCAGACCCCCTTGAAGGGAATGGTGGCGGTTGCCTGATAGATTCCCGGAGAGAGCTGATGCATCGTTATGGTGGAGTCGTAACCGGTGGTGGAGAGGTTGCCGATGAAGAGTGAGAGCAGGCCTGTTTCGAACGGTTTGCCGTGTGACGTGGCGTTGATTTTGATGACGTTGTGACCCAGTTTCAGCCCTGCGGGTTGGCTCATGGTGATACCAAGCTGCTCTTCAAGCGCTTTTGCCTGAAAATAGCGTGTGCTGTTTTCATAATAGTTATTGTCCACCAAGCCTTCTGCATCCCTGAATGCTACATAGATCCCGCAGCTCATGGCGAAGAAAAAAAGCGGATACATGATGTAGAAAAAGAGCTTCATAGGAAACCGGTTTCCCTGTTGATGACAATGCCATTCCCGGAAATTTTGAGATGGAGATGCTCCAGTTTTCCGTTCGATTTTACCAGAATACTTCCATGAAAGGCTGAAAATGGCTGTAAACTGAGGGTATGCTCGCCAATAAGTGTCACGTTGTCAGAAGAGGAGAGTTCAAGTGCCAGTTGTTTTCCGCCATTGTTATGGATGGTATAGGAGTAACGGTTGAGATCCGGTGGCAGCGAAGCATTGTCACGGATGACAAGAAAGTCAACCGGCGGACGGCTCCAGAGCAGCAGAAGAAGGGCGATGGCTGCGACGGTGGTTGCGCCCCCAAGCCAGTATGTTTTCGGGCGCAGCACCCGCCCCCTGTAGTTCGGAAAGGGGAGCATTCCTTTTTTTTCTGTCATACTCCGGCAGGCGTCAATGCATTCGGCGCAGGCAATGCAGGCGGAGCTCAACCCTTTTTTGATGTCGATGCCGACAGGGCATACCTTGACACAGGCATCGCATTTCATGCAGGTGGCATCTCGTGAAACATCATACTCGATCACAAGGGTATCCTTGTCGAACATGAGATTCTGCAGCATGGCGTAGGGACAGATCGAGATGCAGAATCCTCTACCGAGAAAGGCCAGTTCAAGGTAGACCAGCAACCAGAGCACAAGGAAAAATGCCGTGATAGTTGGTGCAACAAAGAGGGTTCTGAGGGTTTCGGCAGGCGGGACAAAATAGCAGATCAGGGTTACCGAGACCAGAGCCGAGAGCGGGATGAGAATGAGTTTCTGCCAGTTTTGTCGCTGTTTTTTCTTGGCCACGCTCGCTATGCTTTCACTCAGGTCAAGCAAAACGGTCTGGGGGCAGAACCACCCGCACCAGACTCTTCCCAGGGTGATGGTAACAAAGCCAATGAAGAGCAGGAAAAAGAGGGTTGCGGCAAGAATCAGATAAAATTCCTGCATCCAAAGAACCGATCCGAAAACATGGAGCTTGAGTGTAGGGATGTCAAACCGGAGTGCACTTTCGCCGTTTATGTCAAGAAACGGCAGGCCGGTTACGATAACGGCCTGCAGGATTTCAACGGCTCTTCTGTATGTTCTCCACACAATGGCAAACTCCTGAGTTGGTGGAAATTATTTGTTTCTAAGGGTTTCCAGAAAGGCGACCACCTTGCTGATTTTCTCTCCGCCAATTTGTGAAAGGAATGATGGCATTCCGTTGGGGCGACCTTTGGTTACTGTTTCGTAGAGATCATGCCGTGTCGAGCCGTATTTGAGCGTGGGCGCTGTCAGATTGGGCCCGATCTTGCCCGTTGCATCAGCGTTGTGGCATGGTGCACAGGTGTTTGCAAAGATCTCTTTTCCTTCCCTGATGGCCTCCTTGTCGCCGGAATACTCTTTTACGACAACAGGTTTCTCTGTCCTGGCCGCTGATGCCATCTCTTTGTCATACTCCTTGTAGAATGACCAGCCGGAAATGGCCGGTGTATAAGAAACGATGTAGCCGATCAGAAAAATAATTCCCCCGAAAAAAAACAGCAGCCACCCCTTGGGGATTTTGTTATGGCCATCCTGGGGTTCTTGATTCTCATACATAGAGATCTCCTTTTGGCGTAATCGGTTATTCATTGCTCATCATCGAGCATTCTGCGTTTCGGTTCCTCAACCTTCTGTTTTCGCTTCGGATTGTAGTAATAAACAATTATTCCGCCCATAACGATGGCGAGAAGCATGGTATAAATAAAATATCCAAGACCGGAACAGGTCATTTTCGGGGCTCCATTTGTTTGACATCGCGTCCCAGTTTCTGCAAGTATGCAATAAGCGCATCCATCTCGGTGAGTTCCTTGCGCAGTTCCGGCGGTGTTACCTTGTCACGGCTCTCTTGTGAGGGATAGTTACCATCGGTCACGGTTGCCTGGTATTGGCTGATTTGCTGCTTGACTTCGCTTTCCGAATAGCCATAGCCAAGCGTCAAAGTTTTTTTGTAAGAATAACCGGTATCGAGCTTGTTCTTTGCAAGCCAAGCGTAAGGGGGCATGTTGGATTTTTCAAACATCCCTTGCGGGCTCATTAAATGGGTGTAGTGCCAGGAATCGGGATACTTTCCTCCCACCCTGTTCAAATCAGGCCCTGTGCGGCGTGAACCCCAAAGGAAGGGTCTGTCATAGGCGAACTCTTCGGGTTTTGAATATTCTCCATACCGAAGCACTTCGGTTCTCAGCGGTCGTACCGTTTGGGTATGGCAGTTGTTACACCCTTCACGCATGTAGATGTCGCGTCCCTCCTGCTCAACAGCAGTGTAAGGCTTTATATAGGCGCTTACCGGCTGTGTCGAAGGCATGAAAAGCGGAATAAAGACGGTCGCCGTGGTACCGATCAGGATGACAACGGCTGAAAGAACAGCAAAAACAACCGGTTTTGAAGTGATCCCCATGATTGCAGCTCCTGATGGTTATGTGTCGGTTATGCTTCAGCCGCACGTGGTTGTTTCCTGACCGTCATGACCAGATTCCAGACAAAAATCAGTATGCCGATAAAGAAGATGAGCCCTGCCGCAAACCGCAGTTTGTAAAATGGGTAGAGAGATGCGACTGTATCAAGAAAATTGTACATCAACGAACCGTCGGGGTTGGTGGCTTTCCACATGGCTCCCTGCTGGATGCCTGCAATCCACATGGCGGTGGTCCATATTACCTGGCCGAAGAGTGTCAGCCAGAACTGTATGTTGGCAAGCTTGATGCTGTAAATCTCCGTATTGGTAATATGCGGAATCATGTAGTAGAATGATGCGGCAACGATCATGGTAACCCATCCCATTGTGCCCATGTGCACATGTCCGACAACCCAGTCGGTATAGTGAAAGAAAGCGCTAAGGGTTCTCAGTCCCTGAAGCGGTCCCTGAATGGTCTGGAGTCCGTAAAAGGTGATGCCGGCAATGAAGAATTTGACGAGGTAATTGCTGCGCATCTGATCCCAGTTTCCCTGAAGGGTGTAATAACCGTTAACCACCGATCCCCATGAGGGGGCAATAAGGAAGATGCTGAAAGCCATTGCAACTGTCTGAATCCATTCCGGCAGGGGGGTCAACATAAGGTGGTGTGCTCCTGTCCAGAGGTAGGCGAAGTTCAGAGCCCAGAAAGAGACGATAGAGAGGCGGTGGCTGTAAATGGGGAGGCCTGTTGCCTTGGGAAGGAAGTAGTAAAACATCGCCAGTATCGGTACCGTGAAGATAAAGCCTACGATGTTGTGCCCGTACCACCACTCGACATTGGCATCGTTGGCTCCCGCGTAGATGGAGTATGACTTGAAGAGGTTGACAGGAATCTCAAGGTTATTGACGATATAGAGTATGGCAATGGCAACCGTCATGGAGATGATGTACCAGAGTGAGATGTACATCTGTTTTTCCTTGCGTTTGATCAGCGTGCCAAAGACATTGATGGCAAACATGACCCACAAAATTACGACACCAATATCAAGAGGCCACTCAAGTTCGGCATACTCTTTTGTCGTATTCATTCCGGCAAAGAGACTCAGAGCTGCCAATGCTATTGCCGTGTTGAAGAGGTAGAGATGCGCCTGGGCAAGACGCGGAAAGGGAATTGCTATCCTGTTAAGGCGTTGCAGGATATAGTATGATGTTGAAAAAATGGCAGCGAGGGCGAAACCGAGCCCCAGTCCGTTGGTATGCACGACACGAAGACGTCCGAAGCTGAGCCAAGGGGTAAGATTGAGTGCCGGATAGAACATTTCAAAAGCCATCCAGAGCCCCACCACCAAGCCAATAACAAGCCAGAATAACGCTGAAAAGGCAAAACCGCGGACTATTTTATAATTGTACACTGTTTCGCTCATGCCTTCCTCCTGATCATTTTTAAAGGAAAATAAACAGAAAACAAAAGACGGCAGTTGCGATAAAAAATAGATAAACCGCCTCTCAATGCTATAGTCCAAATATAGTGAAAAGTATGAGATCTTGTTTCGAATAAAATCTCCGTCAGCAAATCATTTTCCGATCTTGATTATCAATTGTTAATTTTTCAATGGTTTATCAGTATTCGAGTTCCGAATCCTTGCTGACTCTCTGGCGGAAAACCTGGTAGCTCCATCCCTGGTAGATAAGGATCATCGGAATGAAAAGAAGGGCTACAATGGACATGATGCCGAGTGAGTAAAGGGATGATGAAGAGTTATAGATGGTAAGGCTCCATGCCGGGTTGAGGCTTGAAACAAGCACTCTCGGGTAGAGACCCATAAAGATGGTGATGGTGGAGAATGCTATGGCGACCGTGGTCATGGCAAAAGCCCAGCCAGCAGCATTTTTTTGCAACATGAAGATTACGGAGACAAGAGCCAGAACACTGAAGACTGGCACAGTCCCCGGATTGATGCCGAGGCGGAGGTAAAGATCGGTTTCAGTGACCGTGCATGCCATACAGATGATACAGAGGAGCGTTGCCGGAGCCCAGAGCGTTCTGGCCAAACTCATTGCTTTTTCCTTGAGTGTGTCGGTAGTTTTCAGTGCCAGAAAGATGGCTCCGTGAAGGCTGAAGATGAACAATGACGTTATGCCGCAGAGAAGGGCGTAGGGATTGAGAAGATTGAGCACTCCGCCAGTAGCGTTCATGGAGCTGTCAATGGGAACTCCTCTCATGAAATTAGCAATGGCAACTCCCCAGAGCAGGGCGGGAATCAGGCTTCCTCCGAAAATGCTCCAGTCCCAGAAGCTGCGCCATGCAGGATTGTCATGCTTGCTGCGAAACTCGAAGGCGACACCACGGAAGATAAGAGCCACAAGCATGAGAATAAGCAAAAGATAAAAACCGCTGAACAGTGTGGCGTACCATTTCGGGAAGACGGCAAACATGACGCCTCCTGCGCTGATAAGCCACATTTCGTTGCCATCCCAGAAGGGGCCTATGGTGTTGATGACGGCGCGGCGCTCACGATCTTCCTGGCTCATGAAGGGGAGAAGGATTCCGACACCGAAATCAAAGCCCTCGAGCACAAAAAAGCTGATAAAGAGGAATGCTATAATGACGAACCAGAGTGTTTGCAAATCCATTATTTGTGACGTTTACAGGTTCTTCGGCAGCGTTGGTGCCTGCCCGGCAAAGAGGTTTTTAACACAGGCACATCCATCGTTCCTCCTTTCATGAATTTATTCCGCAGTCTTGATTCCTGCGGAAGCATATTTTTTCAGCAGGAACAGGTCAGTCCCGGCAAGCGCGGCGTAGATTACGATAAACACTGCAAGTGAAAAGAGCAGTTCGCTGCTGCTGACGACCGATGCTGGCGTAACTCCATTTTCGGTTTTCAGCAGACCAAAGACAATCCAGGGTTGGCGACCCATTTCAGCCAGAATCCACCCTGATGTGTTCGCAATCCAGGGGAGCAGCAGCGACCAGAACAGGAGTGTGCCTGCCATTGGAGAGAAGGTGTAGTTCTCCTTAATTACCTTGTACAGGGCAAGCAGTGAGACGAAGAGCATCAGTGTGCCCGCTCCGACCATGAAGCGGAAGCTCCAGTAGGCGGTGACAATGGAGGGGATGTAGTTGCCGGGGCCGTATTGCACGGCATACTCTTTTTGCAGGTTCTTGATTCCTTTTACTTCACCCTCGAAGGTGTTATAGGCAAGAAATGAGAGCATACCAGGAACCCGTATAGAAAAAACGTCCTTGAGCCCCTTTTCATCACCAATGGTAAAAAGCGAAAAGCTGGCCGGGTTTTCGCTCTCCCAGAGCGCTTCAGCCGCGGCGACTTTCATGGGCTGGGTTGTGAGCAGGTTCTGCATCTGGGCATGGCCGGCAAGAACAACAAGCATGGTTCCGATAAAGGCGTAGATGGCACCAAACTTCAGGGATGTTTCAAAAGCGTTTCGCTCTTGTGTTCCTCTGCAAAGATGCCAGACACTGACGGCAATAACAAGAAATCCTGCGGTGACAACTCCCCCGGCCAGAACATGAGGGAACTGCTTCCAGAGGCTTGGGTTGAAGAGCAGGGCAAAAAAATCGACCATTTCAGCCTGTGAACCGTTCGCAGCCATTTTGTATCCAACGGGGGATTGCATAAAGGAGTTTGCGACAAGAATCCAGAACGCCGAGAGGGTTGAGCCAAGAGCCACGATCCAGATTGATGCGGCATGCAGTGCTTTTGGAAGTTTGTTCCATCCGAATACCCAGACACCAATGAAGGTCGATTCAATAAAGAAAGCAAGCAGTGTCTCGATTGCCAGTGGTACTCCGACAATATCTCCGACAAACCGTGAGTATGCCGACCAGTTCATGCCAAACTGAAATTCCATGACAATGCCGGTGACCACCCCGACAGCAAAGTTGATAAGAAAAAGAGTGCCCCAGAATTTTGTCAAATGCTTGTACTTCTCATTGCCGGTTTTGACATAAGCTGTTTCAAGAATTGCCGTAAAGATAGAGAGCCCAAGCGTCAGCGGGATAAAAAAGAAATGAAAAATCGAGGTGAAGGCAAATTGTGCACGGGCAAGAAAAAGTGTTTCCATGTGAGATGATGGCAATAGATTCATTTCAAAAATGGAGAACAGCGGTACTCGATAAGCTGTAACCATATTTTCCCGGAGCAAGCTTCGTAACTATGGCTGCTACTAAACAGAACGCTCACCGGAGCTCTTGCGTTCACGGTGAGCATTTCATTATATCCTGTTTACTCCACCATCAATGCAGCAAGTTCTGCAACATAATCGCCGACAACCGCCTTTTTATCGGTGATGATTCCTCTCAATAATTTACCAGGGGTGACGTCAAAAGCGTAGTTGAGCACCGGTGTGGTCGTTGAGGCTACCTGTGTGCCGAAAATAGTTCTCAGCTCATCGGCGTTGCGCTCCTCAATCGGGATGCAGGTACCGTCAGGAATCGTAATATCAATGGTTGATACCGGCGCGGCGATGTAAAAGGGCAGGTTGTGGTGCCAGGCACTGATAGCGTGGGCACAAGTGCCGATTTTGTTGGCCGTGTCGCCGTTGGCGGCAATCCGGTCTGCACCGACAATACCGAAATCAATCATCCCGCGCTGCATCAGAAATGCTGATGAAGAGTCGGAGATGGAGACAAAGGGTATGCCATCATGCTCAAGTTCCCAGGCTGTTAAGCGGAGCCCCTGCAAGAGCGGACGGCTTTCGGAGGTGATGCCGCGCTCTATCAGCCCCTCCTGCCAGGCAAGCCTGATGACGCCAAGCGCTGAGCCTGTGCCACAGCAGGCAAGGGTGCCGGTGTTGCAGTGGGTCAGGACGTTGAGCTTGCGGGTTTTGAGGATGTGGGCCAGGTCAATCTTGATCTGCTCAACACCGTGGCGCGACATGGCATCGCAGTTGGCAATCTCATCGGCATGAATTTTGCCAGCGGCAGCACTCATTTTTGCAAAAAGCGCCTCAATGGTGTCGGCCTCAAAATTTTCATTGTAAACCTTTTTCATCCGGGCCGCTGCAAAAAAGAGGTTAACGGCGGTCGGGCGTGATGCTTCAACTTCTGCAACAAGTGCCTTGAAAAAAGAGGGGAACTCCTCTTTGCTGCCCTTGAAGCTGTTGATACCGAGGATGATGGTGTAGGCTGCGGCAACGCCGATCAGTGGTGCACCGCGCACGGCAAGTGTCTTGATTGCCTCTATGGCTTCCCGGTAATCTTTTGTTGCAACGTAATTCTCCTTGAGCGGCAGATAACGCTGGTCGAGGTAGTGAAGCGTCTTGTCTTTGAACGATATGGCGTCTATCATAGGTGTTTGTTACGATTAAAGGTTTGCTACAATAGACTTGAAGATGGAGGTCATTTTTGGTTCGGCATGGTTGGAGACCTCAATGATCTCTTCGATGCTGACCGATTTGAGGCAGTCGGGGAAGCACTCATCGGTAATGATGGACATGCCGAAAACCTCTGTGCCCTGGTGGACGGCGGCGATCACTTCCGGTACGGTTGACATGCCGACCACATCAGCACCAAGGATGCGTAACATGCGGTATTCGGCGCGGGTTTCGAGGCAGGGGCCGGAGAGTGCGACATAGACACCACGCTGAACCTTGATTCTGTGGTCGAGGGCTACTCGCTCGGCAAGGGCAAGAATGCGGGGAGAGTAAGGTGCGCAGAGGTCGGTAAAGCGTGAGCCGATTTCAGGATCGTTTGGCCCGATCAGCGGGTTGGTGCCAAGCAGGTTGATGTGGTCGTCGATCAGCATGATTTCGCCTTTTTTGTAGGCTGGATTCAGGCCGCCGCAGGCATTGGTGATGCCGAGGGTTTTGACGCCGAGATGCTTCATGACCCTGATCGGAAAGACAATCTGGTGCATGGAGTAGCCCTCGTAGAAGTGGAAGCGCCCCTGCATGGCCACAACATTTTTGCCCGCAAGGGTTCCAAAAATCAGTTTGCCGAGGTGAGTTTCAACCGTTGAGACCGGGAAGTTGGGAATATCACTGTAGTCGAGGGAAAAATCAATATCAATCTCCTTGACAAGGGCGCCGAGGCCTGTTCCCAGAACAATTCCGACAGGATAGTCGAGAGATGTTTTTTTTCTGATAAAGGCGACTGCTTCCTGAATTTTTGCCTTCTGTGAGATCATGATGGGGTTGTTTTACAGGTTAATTGACAAGGGTGTACAAAGTGCGTTTAAGCTGGTCAGGAAGCCATTGCTCTCATCGCCAGCCAAATATTGCTGTGCCGACACGGATCATGGTTGCTCCTTCATGAATGGCCTCCCTGAAATCGCCGCTCATGCCCATGGAAAGCTCGACAAGTTTTGATGGATCCGGTGAAACCGTTTTCAGCGCTTCAAGCAGAGTGCGGAGCTGGCGGAACTCCTCCTGTGCCTTGACCCTTTCCGGCGAGGCGATGGTCATCAGACCCCGAAGGGTAATGTTGGAAAGTGAAAAGAGCGCTTCTGCCTTAAAAAGAACCTCCTCCGGAGCCATCCCGTACTTGGATGTTTCGCCGGAGGTGTTGACTTCAAGAAGATAGTCGATCTGCAGATTGTGCTGGAGGGCCCGTTTTGAAAGTTCTTCAGCCGTTGAAAGCTTGTCGATGCCATGAATAAGGCTCACCTTGCCGATAATCGAGCGAATCTTGTTCGATTGCAGGTGGCCGATAAAGTGCCACTCGATGCCCTGATTTTCAAGCTGTGGGTCGTCGTACTTGTCGAGAAACTCCTGCACGTAGCTCTCCCCGAACGCTATCTGGCCAGCATCGAATGCCTCTCTGACAAGCGAGGCCGGGTGGTTTTTTGATACGGCGATCAGACGTACTTCTGACGGGTCGCGGCCCGCTTCAATGCAGGCTGCAGTAATCTGCTCCCGGATTTCCTCTATGTTGGTCGCAATACTCTCCATGACTGTTTCAGCCGGTCAAGACTTTTCGACGGGAACAATAGTCTCTATGACGACAGGAGCAAGCGGGTTGTCGTTTGGATCGGTCTTGACTGCTGCGATTTTTTCCACCACATCCATACCGGCTTCAACAATGCCGAAGACGGTGTACTGGCCGTCAAGAAATCCATTGTCTGAGTGGTTGATGTAGAACTGGCTGCCGGACGAGGCTTTCTGTGGATTGTTGTCCCTTGCCGCAGCAAGTGTTCCTTTTTTGTTTGGATGTTTGATTTCCGCAGGGATACGGGTTGAGGGACCACCGGTACCATGCAGGGAGCGCTTCTCTTCATGGCGGGAGAGAGGGTCGCCCGTCTGGATCATGAAGCCTTCAATGACCCGGTGAAAACGGATGCCGTCGTAGTAATTCTCACCAGTGAGCTTGACGAAGTTCTCACGGTGCAGTGGAGTGTCGTCGTAGAGGCTGATGGTAATGTCGCCAAGGTTTGTCTTGATAATAAACTGTTCGGGCATAGGAAAAAGTGTTTAGGTAACGGTTGCTGGTTAATAGAGGTTTCCGGAAATCTGCCAGAGTGAGCGCTGTGCGGCGGCTGCTCCCGTTGTGCCAGGATAGTCCGCAACGATTTTTGTGTACAGCTCCTTTGCCGTTTTAAGCTGGTTAATTTGCCGGAAACAGTTTGCTGCATGAGTGAGGTAGAGTGCTTTGAGTACGGTGGTTTCTGCCTGTTTCGATGCCTCCTGATAGCTTTCGGCTGCCGATACAAACTGGTTTTTACCAACATAACAGTCTCCGGCTCCCGCAAGGGCTGCGGCCGCAAGATCGTCGTTTTTGATCGACACGGTTTTGAAAACCTTCAGGGCAGTATCGAGTTCATTACTGGAGTAGTACGCATTGGCAAGCAGCAGACTGGCCATATTGCCACTCGGGGTGCCCGCATATTTTCCGGCGTATGTATCAGCGATTTTTTTGAGTCCGGCAATTTTTCCCTCACCGTTGATGGCGGTTTTATACTCTCCGCGGTCAAGAAAAGGCGTAATTCTTGCGAGTTGCAGCGCCGATTCAAGCTCACTTGTCTGCTGGCGTTGCATCCAGAAAAAGATTCCTCCTCCGAGGCAGACGAGAAAGATGAGTGCGCCAATCATTGCCGATTTATACTTGATGGCAATATAGAGCAGATTGTCTTCTGTTGACGGTTTTATTCCCTGCTGGACGGGAGTGGCGGTCTGTATGTCGTTCATGGCTCGTTGTTATGGTTGCTGCATCGGTGTTGGCCCTCAACCTAAGCAAGTTTGCGTGATTTTCAAAATATGGTCAACCAGGTAGTCCAAACAATGCAACGCTATTCTTTGCAATGCCTTCCGCCGCCTCTTTGAGGGGTATCCCCCTGATGAGGGCAATTGCCGTCGTGACAGCGCTGACCCAGGCAGGTTCGTTTCGTTTTCCCCGGTATGGTACGGGCGCAAGATAAGGTGCGTCGGTCTCGGTGAGGAGATCATCAAGTGAAACCCCCTTTATAACATCCGGCAACAGGGAGCGCTTGTAGGTCACCGTGCCAGGAATGGAGAGTTTAAATCCCATGCGGAGACACTCTTTTGCGATACGTGAGTCGCCCGAAAAACAGTGCATCACGCCACGCATGGCAGAATGGCTCTCTTCTGAAAGAATCCGCAGCATATCCTCCCACGCATCGCGGCAATGAATAACGACGGGCATGTCGAGCGAGCGGGCAATGTTCAGCATTTTACGGAATGCCTCCTGCTGGGCAGGGCGGTTATGCTCCGGGTAGTGGTAGTCGAGGCCGATCTCTCCTATGGCGACCACCTTCGGTGAGCGGGCAAGGGAGAGCAGCTCCTCAAAGACGCTCTCTTCGACAGGAAGGGTGGCTTCATGGGGGTGAAGGCCGACGTTGGCGTAGATAAAGTCGACATCGCGGGCAAGTGCAATCGATTTTTTGCTTGAAGCAACGTCAACACCAGGATCAATGAGCAGCCCCACACCCTCTTCGGTCAGGCGGTTGATTACCTCATCCCGATCGTTGTCGAACTCCGGGAAGGAGAGGTGGCAGTGGATATCAACGAACATCGTGTTTCATTTTTTTGCTCTCAGGGGGAAAAAGCTTGTTATGAAAGAGTACCAACATGCAGGCTCCGATGGTGATGGCAGAATCGGCGATATTGAATATCGGCCAGAGGGAGAGGTATGTGCCGAAAACATGTCCGTGGTAGAGATCAAAATAGATGAAGTCAACAACCCGACCCTGCACCATACGGTCAATCATGTTGCCAATTCCTCCGCCGGTGATGAGGGCAAAGGGGATCAGAAAAAGAGGGCTCCGGTTTTTTGAGCGAATAACATAGAAGAGTACGATTGCTGTAATGAGCCCGGTCAGGAGCAGGAGCACTGCCGGTGGAGCGAATTCAAGCCCGAAGGCCACTCCCCGGTTTTCTGCGTAGGTGAGAGAGAAGAAATTCGGTATGATGGTGATGTTTTGTACTCCATCGCGGAGAACGGTGATGGCAAGTTTTTTTGTCCACTGGTCAAGGGTGATGACAAGAAGGATAAGGGATAAAAAGAGTTTCATGAGTCGGGATGCCCCGCGGGCAGAGAGGGTTATTGTTGTTGAATCTCTTGCAGAAGCGCCTCTTTTACTGCGGCGGTTGGCATCTGCATACCGGTCCAGAGGGAGAATGAGCGCTCAGCCTGGCCGACCAGCATCTCAATGCCCGATATGGTTGTGGCACCAGCCTGTTTTGCTGCCCGCAGGAGGGGAGTGTCAAGAGGGTTATAGACCATGTCGTAGACAATTTGACCGGAATGGAGCAGCTTCTGCTCAAGCGGGAGGGGAGAGCCGTTACTGCCTCTGGTACCGATTGGTGTTGCATTGACAACAACGCGGCATTCACTCACTTTTTCGGGATTGCCGGAGTGGAGTATCGTGAGATTGTTGTGGCCACTCTTCATAAGCAGCGTGCGGGTTTTTTCAGGGTCGCGCACAAAGAGCAGTATCTCTTTTGGCGCAAAAAAGCGGTTGAAGGCTTCGATGGCCGCCAGTGCCGCTCCACCACCACCAAAAATAGAGAGGGTTTTACCCGTTATACTCTCCCGACTGGGCAGAAGGGGAGCAGCAAATCCGGCAATATCGGTGTTGTGGCCGATCAGTTTTCCTCCCTCGTTGACGATGGTGTTGACCGCCTGTATTGAGGATGCCTCCCCGGAGAGATCGTCGAGAAAGGGGACGACGGTTTTTTTGTAGGGGATCGTGACGTTGAAACCTGCAAGGCCGAGTGCCCTTGCTCCGCGCAGGGCATCACCGATCATGCAGGGATCGGCGATGTTGAAAATGGTATAATGGTAATCAAGCCCAAGCAGCATGCACGCCCTGTTATGGATGAGCGGAGAGTAGGAATAATCAACGGCATGACCGATAAGGCCGAGGATTTTTGTTGCTTTCTTCATGCAATCCCGAGCATCCGACGGACAGAATCCTGCTGATAGAGCTCTGGAAAGGTGCTTTGAAACAGCTCTTTCATTTCCGGGTCAATTTTGAATGCCTTGCTCAGCGCCTTCAGTGTACTGAGCTTGTCGCCCATTGCAAAATAGGCGGCTGCGATTTCAAAGTGGGCATCGGCCGAAAGTGGCTGAAGCTTCAGGGATTGCTGCAGTGCGTCAATAGAGGCATTGATTTGGCCAGCCTCCCTGAGAACAATCGCAAAATCGACCCATATCTGCGGATTTTCCTGTTCAAGCGTCATGACCTGCTGGTAGGTCGCAATGGAGTTTCCAAGATCGTTGAGATTGTACTCGATCTCTGCCTTGAGCAGCAGGAACTCAATGCTCTCGGGCGCTAACAGCAACGCCTCCTTTGTGGCCGCAAATGCCTCTTCATACTCATCAAGTGCTTCGTGGCAACAGGCAAGGGCAAACCATGCGTCACTGAAATCACTGCTCAGTTCAATGCAGCGGCGGTAGCAGATAATTCCTTCAGTGTACTCCTCAAGCTCTTCGTATGCTATGCCGAGATTGTAAAGCGCGTTGATATCATCAGGGTCATACTCCAGTGTTTTCAGATAGCTTTCGGCTGCCTCCTCAATACGTCCGGTGATAGCAAGAACGTTTGCCCGGTTATACCAGGCCGAGCTGAAATCATCGGAAATGGCGATGGCCATGTCGTAACAGTCGAGCGCCTCGTCGTAGCGCTTCATTTTGCTCAAGACAAGGCCATTATTGTACCACGCATTGATATTGTAGGGGTCGTGATCATGCGTTTTGCGGTAACATGCCGTGCTCTCCTCAAGTTTGCCAAGAACATCCTTGCAGTAGGCAAGCTCATACCACGCATCGGCAAACTCTGCATCAAGCTCAAGGGCGTACTCGAAGTTCGACTCAGCTTCTGCAATCTGATCAAGCCGCTGCAGGATGATGCCGCGGTAGTAATGGTACTCTTTTTCAATCGAGGAGTCGACAACCATATCGTCAAGCTCCCTGAGTGCCTCTTCGTGGTCGCCGGTGTTGAACCATGCAAGAGCCAGATTCAGGCGCATTTCGCTGTCCATCGGACTGAAGACTGCCGCTTTTTGAAATGCTTCGAGAGCCTCATCAAAAGAGCCGTTGAGGGTCAGGCAGTTGCCGAGATGGAACCACGTCTCTGTGTTAAAGGGCGCTATTACAGCAAGACGACGGGCAACAGCGAGTGCTTCAAGCTGAAACCCCTCTTCATTATATTGCATGACCCGGTCGAGCAGATCCTCCGAATCAAACATGGAATCAAGGTCATCAAGGTCGGGTTGTTCTTTTCCTGATGCACCCGTTTGGTAATGGCGATTATCATCGAAAAAATCAGGCACATTCATAAGCAATCGTAAAGAGTTTCTCCATTCACAGAGTCATACTGCACACAATCAAATATAACAGAATTTTATTAAGAAAAACATTTCCGGGAGTGGGCACGGGTGGGAAGAGGAACATTTATGGCCGGTAAAAACGGTAGAGAGCTTCCGCTGTTTTTTTTCCTGCCGCTGCCGTAAGCTCCTCAAGGGTTGCCTGCGCAACACCGTCAACGGAGCCGAAGCGCTCAAGCAACCTGAATGCGGTTTTTTCACCAACACCCTTGATTGTGGTAAGCTCTGTCTGCAGGGTTCTTTCCGATCTCAGTTGTCGGTGATAGGTGATGGCAAAGCGGTGTGCCTCATCGCGCAATTGCTGGAGCAGTTTAAGTGCCGGAGAGGTCTTTGGCAGATTGAAGGGGTCGCGGGCCTGCGGCGTAAAAATCTCCTCAATGCGTTTCGCCAAGCCGATAACCGGAATGGAGAGCCCGAGGGCGTTCAGTGCGTGAAAAGCGGTATTGACCTGACCTTTGCCGCCATCGACCACAATAAGGTCAGGGAAGGGGAGCGCTGTTGAAAGCGAACCACCGTAACGACGCCCTATGACCTCTGCCATAGCGGCATAGTCGTCCGAGCCCTCAAAACTGTTCATTTTAAATTTCCGGTAATCCGATTTTTTTGGTTTTCCCCGCTCAAAACAGACCATCGAACTCACATAATCAGTGCCTTGAAGATGGGAGTTGTCGAAACACTCAATCCGCTCCGGGAGTTTTGGCAGATGCAGCAGCTCCCGCAGGGCGGTAAGTCCATAGTGTTCGCGGGCAGCTTCGCCTCGCTTCTGCTTCTGTATCAGGTACTCCTCAAGATGGTGACGGGCATTCTGGCGGCACATCTCTACCAGGTGGGCCTTTTCGCCGATTTGCGGCACGACAAATCGGATCGTTTTTTTCTCCTGTTTCTCCTCTCTCTGTTTTTCCATGATGAAGGCTCTCAGAGTCTCCTCCTCGTCGGAGGCAAGGGGTTCCTGGAGCAGAATTTCGTCAGGAACAAGCTCAAGGGTTTCGAGATAATATTTTTCCATTACCCTTGCCTGCAGTCCGGCATCGCTCTCTCCATCGGTGTTGTTCATGTAGATGTGCTGTGAGCCGAGCAGTTTTCCTTCGCGAATTTTGAAGACGACACCGCAGCCGTCCTCCTCTCCGGTGGCAACAGCAAAGACATCCCTGTCGAGACCATCACCCGCAACCACCTTCTGTCGTTCTGCATAGCGCTTCAGGCTCTCAAGCTGCATTTTTATCTCTGCTGCCTGCTCGAATTTCAGTTCCTGCGCAAAGAGTTGCATGGTGCTGGTGAGCGAGCGTATCATGGAGGAGGTCTTTCCTTTCAGCAGACGGGTAATCTCTTCAATCATGAGGAGATACTCTTCTTCTGGCTGTCGCCCTTCACAAGGCCCCTTGCATTTGTGGATGTGGTAGTCGAGGCAGGCCTTGTACTTTTTTGCTGCAATATTCTCCTCGCTCAGGCGATGTTTGCAGCTTCGCAGCGGAAAAATGGAGCCGATAAAATCAAGAATGGAGTGGAGCTGACGGGATTCAGTATAGGGGCCAAACCATGTTGAGCCATCCTTTCTTCGCTGGCGACTGATGAGAATGCGGGGGAAGGGCTCACGGGTAATGACAAGGTAGGGGTAAGTTTTGTCGTCCTTGAGGTTCACGTTATAGCGCGGCTTCAGCTCCTTGATCATGTTATTCTCAAGAATGAGCGCTTCGACCTCCGAAGAGGTGATAATGAGTTCGAAATCGGCAATATGGGTGACCAGCACAAGCGTTTTGCCGAAGAGTTGCTGCTGGTTTCTGAAATAGGAGCGAACCCGGTTGCGGAGATTTTTTGCCTTGCCGACATAGATTACCCGGCCACTTGCATTTTTGAACTGGTAGACACCGGGAGAGGCAGGCAGTGTAGCAAGTTTTTCAGCAAGAGCTTTTTTAATGTCGGTGCGCTCTTCAGCGTCATCCTGAATATCCATCAGTCAAAGGTGGTTGGTTTTTCTCTTTCCCCAAAAAAAGGAAAAGCCGCATGAAAGATGCGGCTTTTCCTTGAGAAAAAAGAACAGGTGCAGGTTTTAATGCCTATGCAAGCACGTCATACTCACCTTTCAGTGCAAATACCCCGAAAGTAATGAGGCTGAATGAGATAATAGGCATAAGCACGACAATGACGATTGACCAGAAAATCCAGTTTTCTTCACTGGGCTTTGCGGCGATCTCTTTCATGGCCTGCATGATCACCAATGGGATGATACCAACACCCATGAGTGACCAGAGAATCCCGAACAACTTTTTTATTAGCGACATAATGGATGAAATTAAAAGGTTCTTGGTTATTCAACGTCCATGTTGTTGGTTTTGTTGGAGATGTAAAGCATTCCAATCACGAAGCTGACACTGGCAATCAGTATCGGATACCAGAGACCGGCAAGTGGATCAGCAGGCGGAAGGCCTGGCGCCGGACGGGTAGCTTCAACAAGACGGGTTGAGATAAGCGGAACCAGACCACCGAAAACACCGTTGCCGATATGGTATGGCAATGACATCGAGGTGTAACGGATACGGGTCGGGAAAATCTCAACAAGGAATGCAGCAATAGGGCCATAGACCATGGTAACAAAAATAACCTGGATAAAGACAAAGCCGATCATTTTGTAGTATGTATCTTTGGACAGGATGACTGCCTTTTTTTTCTCCGGCTTCAGTTTACCTGCCGCGGCAAGCTCAGCCTTCTTTGTTTCGTCAAGCGGGATGGTTGTCTTGACGGTCTCCTTGTAGGTTGTTCCATCCGTGTATGTTTTGTTTGTTACGATGGTTGTAACCGTATCAGTTCCTTTGACCTCCACCTTCGGCTCAGAGACTTTGGTTTGTTCAACAATCTCTGTTTTCTGCTTGAGATCAGCATCGTTGTACATCATGGTGTAGATCGGGCGATAGGCAAGAACGGCGATAAGCATACCAGCCATCATGATGTACTTGCGTCCGATTTTGTCGGAAAGGGCACCGAAGAGCACAAAGAAGGGAGTTCCAAAAACCAGCGCAACCAAAATAATGGTGTTGCTCTGCTCAAACTCGATGTTACAGGCATTCTGCAAAAAAGAGAGTGCATAGAACTGGCCGGTGTACCAGACCACACCCTGACCGGCAGTTGCACCGAGCAGTGCGATCAGCACCATTTTCAGGTTATCCTTTTGCTTGAAGCTCTCTGCAAGCGGGTTGGCAGAAGTTTTACCCTCTTTTTTCATTTTCACAAACATCGGTGATTCCGACATCTTCAGGCGGATGAAGATTGAAACTCCAACGAGGAACGCTGAAACGATGAACGGTATGCGCCATCCCCAATCTTCAAAGACCGGAACCGTGAGTGTCTGGCGAACAATAAGAATAACGCCGAGCGCCAGAAAGAGACCCAGGGTTGCCGTTGTCTGGATAAAGCTGGTCCAGAAGCCTCGTTGTCCGGCTGGAGAGTGTTCGGCTACATAAGTGGCCGCACCGCCATACTCACCTCCAAGAGCAAGACCCTGCAGCAGCCGTAAAATGAAGACAATCGCCGGAGCAAAAAAGCCGATCGTTTTATAGCCGGGAACAAGACCGATTGCAAAGGTGGAACCACCCATGATCACCAGGGTCACCAAAAAGGTGTATTTTCGTCCGATAAGGTCACCAAGGCGCCCGAAGAAGAGTGCGCCGAAGGGCCTGATAACAAAACCTGCGGCAAAGGTCGCCAGGGTGGCAAGCAGCGCCGCCGTCGGATTGTCTTTTGGAAAAAACTGTTCGGAAATAATTTTCGCAAGAGTACCGAAAATATAAAAGTCATACCACTCAATGAGCGTCCCGACCGAAGATGCCGCAATCACCCGCCGGGTGCTGGATATCTCTTCGGTTTGGGAAACGTTTGTGACATTTTGTGCCATAAAAGTTTTCTTTGATTGTTAGGAAAAAATGAAAATGCATTAACTCATTTGTGTTGCGCTATCCTTAAGAGATAAACTCATGCTCGCTCTCCTTGACGACAAGCACCGGGCATGGGGCACGCCGAATCACATGCTCTGCAACGCTGCCGAGGATCATACGCTTCAGGCCGCGACGACCGTGTGAACCCATGATAATGACATCAGCCTCCTGCCGTTTTGCATAGTCGAGAATGCACTCTTCGGCAAATCCTTCATAGATGACATAATCGGCCACAATGCCAGCCATCTTCTCCTCTTCGATCAGTGCAACAAGCTTCTGTTCTTCTTCAGCGCGCTCCTTTTCAAGACCACGAGAATAGGTAATGGTTGGGTCGTTCTCAATAACGCCGACAAGAAAGACTTTTCCGTTGGAGAGCCTTGCAAACTCGTTGGCATACTGCAGCGCCTTGCGCGACAATCCTGAGAAATCAACCGGGCAGATGATTTTTTTAATGGTAATCATAGTACCGCTGTTGCGTTTAAATTATTGGAATAATTAAGGTTAATAACGTATTATTAAAAAGAACAGTAAAACTGGTCTTCCAGTCAGACACTCATTGTGCTTGCTCAAGCAAGCCGGGTATTCAAGACGAAAAACGAAACTTCAAGTAAAAAGGAACAGCGCTCACCACTGTGGGTTAAGGGAGCTTTCTGTTGGTGCACGCTATCAGGTATAATTACCCTGTCAATATCGTGAAAAATTGTGAAAAATCAGTGATGTATCAATTGTTATCAGCAGGATTGGAGCCTGCGAAACAAAAATAGTTATTCAGGAATGCATTTTACAAAAAAGCCGCAGTTGCCTGCGGCTTTTCATGTTGACAGACTGAGTGTAACTTAGAAGGTCACTGATGCCCAGAGCTCTGTGCGAAGCTGGTTGTTATGATCTGTACCAGTGGTACCGACAATATCTCTTCCACTTGCACGGTAGCGCAATGTTGGTGTCACACTGACTGTGCCCAGAGCAGATTCGTGAACATTGACCTTGTACTGTGCCCAGACAAAGATATTGTTGTAGGTGACATCATTGACAGGTGTTCTGTCGACGGTACGGTTGTAGTCAACCCATCCCATGACCGGGCCTGATTCGCCTTTGAGTCTCAGCAGATAGCCGCTGTAATCGACGTTTGCAGGCGTACTTGTTGCAATCGTTGTGTTGTTTGGCGTTGTTGTTGGACTGTACGTTGTGCCTGTCGTCCCCTTGCTGTCCTTGCAGACAGTGTAGAAGCCGCTGAGGCCGATTTTCGACTTGCCAACCGGGATGGTAGCATTGGCACCAAAGGTGTTTGGAGAGATCTTCTGATAGGTACCACCCTGCGCATCGGTCAAAACAATAAGTGCCTGTGGTTCAACAGTGACATCACCAATGGTGGTTTTGTAGGAAAGATGGAGCAGGTAGCCATCGTTGAAGAGGCCGTCACCGGTGTGTGATGAGGTGTTTTCGCTGACAGAATTATTGTCGAGGACGACAAGCGTGGCATTCACGTCACCATCTCCAACCTTTGCACCATAGTTCATGCCGTAAACACGGTCATAGTTCCACTGGAATACCGGGACATCAACGGCATAGACGCCTGAGTTCGTGAATGTTTTCGGAAGCGGATAGAGGGCAAGATCGAAAATAGGGTTGTTGAAGCTGTTGAGTGGAAGGCGGCCAATCATGTAGTGGCTGCATTCAAGCATACGTCCGAAGTAGAAGTTAGAAACTTCAAGCTGGAATTTTTCGGTATTTGTGTCGCCTACGGTGCTCCAGCCTGGAGTGCCTCCATTGCTGGTCTCCTCATTGGCAATCAGGGTCTTGAAAAAGTAGCCGTCGCCGAGGTCTGCCGATGCTTTCAGGCGTACCCTGTACTGGTATTTCAGGTCATCATCACTTGTGGTTTTAACGCCATGAATATTTGAATTATTGAACTGACCCCTGAGGCGGGTTGCTGCATCTCCACTGATTTTCAACTCAGCCGATGCCGGGGAGGCATAAGAGAGTACCGCAAACATTGCGGCAAGTGAAAGCATTTTTTTCATCTGTTTTTCTCCGTTAGGTTGTGTGTGTTTTGTGTGTGCGTTAACAATAGAAACGATTCCTGACCTTGTCAAAGATTTGGAACGGGATCAGAAACTGAAATGTCGTGCTGCAATGGGTAAATGTAATAAAAATATTACTAAACGAACAAACGGGATATTTCCCTGTCTGTTATGGATTTCTTTTTCCCTTTTCTGCTTTAAAAACATTGAACGAATACGCGTAAGATAATGGTTTTGCTGCTTTTTTTCAAAGATCAACAATGATTCCTGCTGTTGTAAAGCTTTCAGGGCGGTAGAAGTACATGCCGTGGCGGCTCATCCCTGAAAAATAGTTACAGGTGATCCTGACTTTTTCAAGCCCTATGCTCTTAAGACGCATACCAGCCTGCATGTTCCATGTGCCCCGATATCCTCTTGTTTCGGAAAGCGATGCTTGCCAGATTGGCAGGAGTTTGAAGTCTGCCGCGAGGAAGGTATTGCCGGGAGTGGAAAGTTCAACGCCTGCCTGGAATGAGTGTGGATTAATACCGTCAGGGATGGTGTGGTAGAGGTACTGGTATCCCGCATAAACCCTGTGCTGTGGTGAGCTGAGAGCTATAACCAGATTGACGAACTCCCGGCTGTAGGTAAACGGAATCTTCAATGGGCAGTCTGTCTGGAGCCATTGGCTGGTTGTTGCATCATAGTGGCCATCTTCAAAATGGGCAGAGATGTGGCTGAGCCGGATTTTTCCGCTCAACTCATCAAAAGGGAGTGCGCCGATGCTGACTGGTTTTTTCCAGCTTGCATTGATGCCGAAGAGATAATCGATGGCATCAACCGGAAATTTAAAATTCTCGCTACGGTTCAAAAGAGACCAGGTGGCGAAATCAACACCTGCGGCAAAATTATTGTTGTCGTTTTGGTAGAGATCAACCGAGCTGCCGATATCGAGCTGCAGGTGGCGCTTTTCAAACCATGGCAAAATGGCAATTTTTGGTTCCATTGGGTCTGCAAGGAGCGGCTTGAAGAGCGTGTTGAAAGTTGGTTTCAGCAATGGTTCTGCCGTGACGTTGTTCACGCTGATCAGGAGCATCGCGGTCAGAATGAAAAGTGCCCTGGTGAGATGGAATCTGTTTTTCATGGCAAAGAGTTGATGAGTTAACGAGCGGCAGTCATAGAAAGAGATGATTTCATCCTGCCAGAAGGGTGTTCAGCACCGCCATGCGGATAGCGACGCCGTTGGTCACCTGTTCAAGCAGCATGCTTTTCGAATAGCCCGGTGGTTGTATGCGGTCTGCAACATTATTGGATATTTCGATTTCACGGTTTATCGGTCCAGGGTGCAGCACCAGCAGATGTTTCTGTATGCGTTCAAGGCGTTCGTCGGTCAAACCGTAATGGACAGAATACTCTTCAAGAGAGGGCAGGTATCCTCCTGTAGCCCGCTCCAATTGCAGGCGAAGCACGATGGCCGTGTCGGCCCAGGCAATGGCCAGGTCGAGATCGGTGAAGAGGGTGACGCCGAGTCGGTCGGCATCGGGAGGCATCAGGGTGACCGGGCAGCAGAGGCCAACTTCTGCACCGGCAGCAAGGAGTCCGTAAATATTTGAACGGGCGACCCTGCTGTGCAGCACATCGCCAATAATGATTACCCTGAGCCCTTCAATTTTACCGAAATGGTCGCGGAGCGTGAACATGTCGAGCAGTGCCTGTGTCGGGTGTTCATGAGAACCATCCCCTGCATTGATGACGTTTTTGGAGGTGATAGCGGTGATAAGGTCGGCTGCTCCTGAAGAGGGATGGCGCAAAATAAAAGCATCCACCTGCATTGCCTCAAGGTTTTTGATGGTATCGCTCAGGCTCTCCCCTTTGCTGACACTGCTTGATGATGCACTGAAGTTCAGCGTTCCTGCACCAAGGTGGCGAGCGGCTATTTCAAAAGAAAATCGTGTGCGGGTTGAGTTTTCAAAAAAAACCAGAGCAATGCGTTTGCCTTGAAGAGTGTGCTCGAAAGAGGGGTTGACGGTCATCAACTCCTTTTTAAATCCGGCGGCCATGTTGAGTATGCCTGTGATGTCGCTGGCCGGGAGATTGCATAATCCAGTGAGGTGCTTCAAATCCGACAGGTTGTTGTAGCTGTTCTGAAAGATATTTTTCCAAAGGTACAAAAAAATCATGATCAAAAACTACCCTGCATGAGTTATGAAGAGATTTCTGCTTTTGCGGTACACTCTCTTATATTGGAAACATGCTTGCTCAGGCAGAAATGGGCGTGAGCGATGGTTTTTGCTCCGGTTAATGATCAGGGTGCAACAGGGGTAACACTCAAAGTACAATGGGTTATGGGTTTTGTAGAAGCGGTCTGTATCAGTGCGGAAAAGGGAACGGTAAAAAAAGTTGTTCATCAGATCGCACTGAAAAAGGAGTGGGGCATAGAGGGCGATGCTCATGCTGGCGATTGGCATCGGCAGGTCTCCATACTTGCCGGTGAGAGTATTGACCGGATGCGCAAAAAAATGCAGGAGCTTGATCATGGCATGTTCGCTGAAAATATTGTGACGAGGGGTATTGATCTGTCGGGCCTTATCGTTGGTGACTCTTTGCGGGTTGGCGACGATGTTCTTCTTGAGATCACACAGATCGGCAAGGAGTGTCACAATGCAGGATGTGCCATAAAAGAGGCAACGGGAGAGTGCATCATGCCAAAGGAGGGGCTTTTTTGTCGGGTCTTGCAGGGGGGAACAATTGTGCCGGGTATGACTCTCCGGTAAATCACTTACCCGCCAATCTCCGACATACTGGTTCTGACGGCATTGCTTGCTGAATGTTTGCCGTCTTCAGGTTTCTGTGAAACTGCTTTCCTGAACAGGTCGGCAAGAGCCTGATCGCATGCGTTACTGCGAAGCAGCGGAAGCAGGCCCAACCCCTTTTTGTCATAGAGGCAACTGATAATTTTGCCATCCGACGTGATGCGAATCTTGTTGCACTGGCTGCAGAAATTCCTTGTAAATGCGGGAATAATGGCAATTGAGCCCTTGTGCCGTGGCAAGGTGTAACTGAAATACTGGGTGGCAGAACCAGTGAGGGTCTCAAGATCGGGATAGTGAGCGTTCAGCAACTCCTGGATTTTATCCGCCCCGAGAAATCTGCCGGTTCGCCAGATTTGATTGTCGTCAAAAGGCTGCAGCTCCATAAATCGCACGGTTATGGCGTGATCTCTGGTTAAATCAACAAAGCGCCGGATTTCATCACTGTTGATATCCCGCATGAGTACTACGTTAAGTTTTACGCTAATCTGCCCGGTACCGAGAAGCTTGTCGAGATTCTTGCGTACCACCAGGTACTCGTCGCGCCGTGTTATGGCATGATATCGTTGACGATCCAGCGTGTCGATACTGAAATTGATGGCGTCGAGGCCGGCATCAATCAGGGCAGGAAGAGAGCGGTCGAGCAGAAGGCCGTTCGTTGTCAGACCAACGGTTTTTATGGCGCTGTTTTTTTTTGCTGCTCCAACCAGCTCAGCAATATCCTTGCGCAGAAGGGGCTCTCCTCCGGTAAAACGCACCTTTGTAACGCCAAGGTCAGCCAGTACGTTCATAATGGTGATGATCTCTTCTTTGCTCATAAGAGCGTGTGCTGTTGATCTCTCTTCATGTGCCTCACTCATGCAGTAGGCGCATCTCAGGTTGCACTGTGAGGTGACAGCAATACGGACATAATCCACAGCCCGGTGAAAGGTATCGACAAGGGCGTTCTGACAGGTACTGCTCATGCTTGTGTTGAAGGTGGAAAAGTGTATTCGCCAGGATTGTTGATATTCTGCAGCGCGTCGCTCTTATGCGGTACAAGCTCCTTGATGCGCGATTCGTTGAGAAACGCTGCGAGTGAGTTCTCTCCTTCCAGATGCCTGAACAACAGCCTGTTGCGCGATTTTGGTTCATAACAGGCGCAAAGTGGCTCAATGCGTCCCGACTGAGGATTTCTGAATGCGGTTGCAAAACGCAGGGGATTGCGCTCTGAAGAGAGTTGCCGAATGGTGGCCTCATCAAGAAAGGGGAGATCACATGCGGCAACAATCCATGCTGCATCGGGCATGAAGCGTTGGGCGGAGAGCAGCCCCCCCAGAGGCCCGATGCCGAGGTACGTGTCGG
>CAINOO010000375.1 GCA_903851535.1 uncultured Chlorobiaceae bacterium
AAACCCTCACTGCTCAATCTTCCCATTACCATCTTTGGATGCAAAACCCTCTATGAGGCACTTCAGGAGCTTGATGTCAATGGATAAGGGAGAGTTGCGTATAATGGAATGAATTGATTACATTTTAACCGAAGAATCAGGGAAAAAACAAACCAAAAAAAGGGGCGATGATGCACATCCTTATCCAGTGGCTGATCAATGCTGTCGCGGTCTATGCTACCGCCCATATTCTTGACGGCATGCACATAAAGAGTTTTGGTGCGGCGATTCTCGTAGCACTGGTGCTCGGCCTTGTCAATGCTGTTGTACGGCCGATTCTTGTTTTTTTTTCAATACCGTTCATCATTGTGACGCTGGGGCTTTTTCTGCTCGTCATCAACGCCTTCCTTCTGCAATTCGCCGCACTGCTTGTCAGCGGATTTTCCATCGATAACTTTGGATGGGCCATCGCGGGCTCATTGGTTATCAGTGCCATTTCTTGGATACTGAGTTCTCTTTTCAATTACTGAACCATTGAAGTCCCCCCCGGCAACTGCAAAAAAGTTGCCGGAAGGGTAGCTCATCAAGCTTTTGTCGCTTCACAAAAGAGGTGACCATATTTTCTGACGGTTCGAACATCACAAAAACCGAGTGACTCCAGAATATCCTTGTAGGTACCCTGCTCCTTGAATCCAAGAAATGAAAAGGGCATACCCGCGCCAAGGATATAGTGGCTCAAATAGTCAAAGTTCGGGTTTTCCGGATCATCAATAATCATGTCAAGAATGATGAGCCTCCCGCCAGGAGCAAGCGCTTCCAATGCTTTTTGACACATCATGAGAGTCACCTGCTCATTGGCCGAATACAAAATCCTGCAGAACATGATGGCATCTGCAATGGGATAAGCATCTCTGTAAATATCCACAGACACCCCCCGCAGACGGTCAGACACACCTTTTTCAACGGCGTTTTCGTTCACCAGTGGAACCGCGCCGGGCAGGTTCAGAATGGTAGAATCGAGCTGGGGAAATTTTTTCAACAGGGCTGCTGAAATATCACCAATGCCACCACCGACATCCACAAGGGTTCTGGCGGTTGAAAGATCAGCCTCTTCAAGCAGCAACGTAATAGCAAAATGGGCATTGCTCCGGTGCATTTCCTCAAAATAGAGGTTGTCTTCACGTGTTACCGGAGGATAGGCTACATCGGTCTTGAAATTCATCTTTCCCCTGACCGCATCGGCTATGTTCAGGTAAAAATTATCCGAAAGGGTTGCCATGGCTTTTGCCAAAGGTACCATATAAAGGTTCGGGTGTGCATGATTCGGCAGAAACATTTTTCGTGCAAACGAGGTGAGGCTCCATTTGCCATCCTCCAGCGATATTACCCCCATTTGCCGCAATGCCTCGAGCAACATGGTAATGCGGGAAGGAATCGCACCGACACTTTCAGCAAGCGAAACGGTATCTTTTGCCTCATCAGCAAGATGGGTAAAAAGATCAAGTTCAAGAGCAGCCTTGAAACAGCCGGACTCAACAAGACCTTTGAAAATAAGTTCGTTGGCTCTGTAGCTTTGTTGCAATAACTCGTTGTTGTTCATGGTAAAAAAAACGACTAAAAAATTTTGGGTAAAAAATCTGCGAGGCTGACATCAAGGAGGCCCTGAACAGCCCCCGGGTTAATCACTCCGTCACCTTGTGTTGGGCAGCAAGGTACAGAAGAATTTATTAATGGTGTACATTGTTCTTCTGCTCTGTCATCCGTGACTGTTTATGATGATGCAGGTCAAAAGGAATGTGCAGCCATTTATCCTTGAAAAAGGCATCTCCCGGCTCAAGCCCGGTCAGGCTGACCGGAAGGGTGATAACCTTGCGCTGGTTGCCGATATGCACAAAAAGGTCATCACCGGTTACCCATATCTCAATATCAACAGGATTGGCAAACATGAGCTTCAACTGCACCTCATAAACATCGCCATTGCGGACAAACTTTATCGGCGGTTCATCGTACATCATATCGGCTGGATCGCTCTCACCATAGATGTCTCTGGCAAAAATCTCAAGTGACTTGAGACCGACAATCTCTTTTTCATACATTTTGAGCTTTTTAACCGGAAGGGGCGAAAAACCCTCTTCGATCTCTCCGAGATATTTTTGCTGGATCGTCTTCCAGTTCTCCAGATAGCCACTGTTCTCGTTTGTATCAAGCAGTCTGTTGACCAGTACCATGTCAACCTTGAAGCCATAGAGGTTCAGATAGGTCAAGGCGCGCATGGTCTCCTTGATCGACATCTT
>CAINOO010000376.1 GCA_903851535.1 uncultured Chlorobiaceae bacterium
CTGCAATATTGAGTTAGGGTCTTGTGCGGCTTCAATGACCTTGTCGAAGTTGTCGTGTGCCAGCACGGTCAGTTTGTCGACCGCATCATCGCCTGTTCTTTCGCCATTGTAGGGAAGGCGCAGGCCACGGCCTATGGTCTGTTCAATCAGGACTGAGGCGTTGGCAGCTCGCAGTGGGACGATGGTGTAGAGGTTGTTGACGTCCCAGCCCTCTTTGAGCATGTTGACGTGAATGACGATTTCGATGTCGTTATCGTAGCGTTCCAAGTCGATGAACTGCCGTTCGATCTCTTCGTCTTTTTTGGTGCTGGAGTCGATCTGCAGGACTTTGCCGCTAAAGGTGCCGTTGAAAAAGGAGGTTGAGGTAATGTAGTCGAAGGTTTCGCGGGCATGGGTGATGCTGCTGCAAACGACAAGGATGAAGGGCTTTACCTTGCGGACTCCGTTGTTCCGGGCATAGACTTCAAGAGCATTGATGGTTGCCTGATGCACGCTGATGGCGTCTTCGAGCTTGATTTTTTCAATCTCCTGCACTGAAAGTCCTTGAGCCCGAAAATTCTTCCGGGTGGCTACGGCAGGGTTTTTCACATATTTGCCATCGGCCAGCGCTTTGGCAAGAGAGTATTCATAGACAACGTTGTTGAAGGCATTGCCTTTTTCGTCGATAGGGGTGGCGGTCAGTTCGATACCGAGCACCGGTTGCAGTTCGTTGATAGCTTTTTTGGAGGCATCGGCGTGGTAGCGGTGGGCTTCATCCATCAGGATGACCAGATCGTTCAGGCCGGAGAGGTATGACCAGTAGGATTGGCCAAGGTATTCCGAGAGGCGTTTGATTCTTGGGGGTTTGGCAACTCCGGCCTCTTTGGTGCCTCTATTTTCGGAATTGAATTTCGAGACGTTGAAGATGTTGATGCGTACCTCTTCACCGCTGAAGAGTGCACCAACCTGGTTGTAATTTTCGCCGGTGATGATGACGGGGCGATTATGCACAAACTCGGTAATTCCGGCAAAAACATATTTCTGGAAGCCGGGGTCACCGAAATCCTTGATGAGCTTGTCGTAGATGGTGAGGTTTGGGGCAAGCACAAAGAAGTTGCGGATTCCTTTTTGCAGATAGAGGTAACTGATGCAGGCACCCATCAATCTTGTTTTACCGACACAGGTAGCAATGGAAAAGCAGAGGGAGGGAAACTCCCGCTCAAACTCCTTGCAGGAGGGATAGAGCGCTTGAACTTTCTCCAGTTCAGCAGCAAGATCAACACCCTTTTTCAATTCGAGCAGATCAGCTAACCGGGAAACAATATCGAGTGACTCCTTGAGTGGTTCCCTCAGCGACAAGCGTTGCTTGATGTAGTTGGCTTTGGCATTCATAGTGGTCAGTAAAAGAGGTTGGTTTGAGCCGACTGGCTTGCTGGTTCATTGCCGGGATTTTCATCAATACGTTCATCGATAGCCTCATCATCATAGGGTGCTGCATTGTCATCGTGCGGCAGATTGACGATGTTGAAGCTGTAATCCTCTTTACCGAACTCACACTTGCCGAGAAGCATTTGTGGGATCTTTTTGACGGTGATATTGGCAAAGCGGTTCTCACATTCACGCTGGTATATTTTTGCGCAAATCATCAAGCTTTCATCAGGGCCCATCTCCTCCCTGATTTTTTCAAGCATCTCAACCGTCATGAACTGGGTGGTGGTGTAGATGTAATCCTTTTCGCTGCTGCGCCCCTGCTTCCAGTACACATGCCCGTCAGGCTCATACCTGAACCCCGATTGCTTCGCCATGGCTGCGGCAAGCATATCAGGGTTGTATTCCTTGCTGATGATCCAGTTGTCGTACTTGTCTTTATTCAAGAGTGACGGAGCAAGGGTATAGAACTTGAAGCCTCCACCGCCTTGCCACTCAACCGCTTTGCTGATACCTTTTTGCTCACCCTGAACAACGGACTGAAGCCTTGGCACACAATGTGTTTTAGCATGCTCTCCCAATTCTATTCCTATCCATTTTCGCTTCATTTTTATTGCCACC
>CAINOO010000377.1 GCA_903851535.1 uncultured Chlorobiaceae bacterium
AAGTATTTCGCTTTTACCCATCGTGCAGATTTGTTTGGACGTGGTTGTTTGGCCAATCGCTACAAAAGTGCTGACCAGACTTGAGCCATGGCAAGTAGTTGGCCGAAGCCCCAATAGGACGAAAGAGTTCGTAAAGTTTTGCTCATGTTTGTAGCTCCACCAGGTTATGCAATCGGGTGGAAGGGAGTCTCCATGAGGAGAGCGAAAGTGTTTTTTATTTTTTATGACAAGGGCACACCCCTTTGTTTTCATCAGTGTGCCAAGGGTCAGCCCATAAAATCCTGCATAACTTTCGGTCCCTGATACCGTAAAACCTGATTTTTCCGGTCACATGAAATGATACCAGAGTATCCATATCAAGATCGAGTGTCAGATTTTCACATCGTTTTATCGCTTTCTCTGATAAAGATTCAGGGCTGATGTTATGGTTTCGTGTCTTGTCTTTTATGAACTCGTTCCATGTCATTGACTGATAAGATTCGATCTTACTGAAAAATTCATGCCACGAAGACTCTTGCAATGCACCAAGCCCCCATGGGCCGTCAATGTCGAATGAGGTGAAGATAAAAACAATGGGGCTCTCTCCCCATTGGTCAGCCCCTTCCTTTTGTCGAACTTCACCAGTAGCTTTAAGTTCCGCTTTATGTTTCGGATTTTGATTTTTTCTTTTGGCCATAGGTCAAGGTGTTAAAGGCTGCCATAATATTCGGCCAGACTCTCCTTGGTGATTTCCACTTTGCCTCGCTCATTGTATGCCATACCCTCTCGAGCTTTCATCCACGGAGTTTCTGCATGTGTGAGGTCGCTCAGTTGTTGACCGTTATATTGTTGGTAATAAGCTATAACCTTGTCGATCGTTTCACGTTCATCTTCCGTAAGCAATTCCGAATTGCCACAGTGTATGTTTGATACTGTAAAACACCCCTTGTGCTTTTCGTAAAGAGATGGCGAGACAGGTCCGTTTGCCCAGGCCTCTATCGTCTCCTCAAAAAGTGCTTTATCAGCCCAAACCAAGTGCCAGGCCTGACTATAATAGACCAGCTTTTGCAGCTTCCATGTTGACATATCCGCAGCATGATCAAGGATATACTGCGCAACATCATGTACCGTTGCCATTGAACTATTCCCCCCGTTGTTTTAAATTTCCAGTCAATATAATATAGATGCAAAAATGATTTTTAAGCTATTTTTACGCATTTACTCTTTATAACTGCTTTATAAGCTTCAATTCATTCACGTTATAGATCCTTGAACTTTGCAGTGCCATACCCATACTGTTAGTGCTGTCACCTTGCATTGTCGCTAAAAACTTAACGATATTATTGACTTATGTGAGTTGCAGGATTGAAATCCTTTAACCATAGGCGCTGCTCTCCGCTTCGCTCCGTTTGCGCAACCCGGCCGAGCGCACAGGCCAACTGACGCTGGCCCGCACTGCTCTCATTACCGCCAGCACCCGAAACCATGTGAAACATCGTAGCTCTACACTCCCGCTCTGCACCGCCGAAGCCGCCACCGCCACCATACCCCGCTGCGGCATCCGCCTCGTCCGCGAATCCCAAATCATCTACACCAAAAACATCACCGGAGCCGAAATGGTCGTAGACCTCTGCCGCACCATCGGCCTCCAGGAACGCGCCAGCGAAGAACTCCACGTCTTCTACCTCAACACCAAAAACGACGTCATCGGCATGGAACTCGTCAGCAAAGGCACCCTCAACGCCTCACTCGTCCACCCCCGCAACAGCGGCATGGAGTTTCTTTTGTGAGGGACAATTCAAAAATCCGCAGTTTTACCCGCGACCACCGCCCGACTCGGCCCTTACCCTCATCCTCACCGACTGCACCCAAAAAATCCAGCAGCTCCAGAACCAAGCGCTCGACATGAACAAACAACTCCACGAACTCAACAAACTCCTCGGCACCATCAAAAAAAGAGTACCCTGATGCGTCATTCTCCCCAAAAACGCACGATTCACAAAGTCAGTCGATCCGGTTACAGTATTGAAGAAGCGATCAGGCAGACTATGGTGCCCGTCATGGTTCCGGTGTGTCCGTGTAGGTTAGTGTATGGTGTTTTTGATAGTTCTTCTTTCGCGTAAAGACAGGAAACGTCCTGCCAGAAAAGATCTCTCCCTTAGGTCGAGATGACAAAAAAAGGCAATCCAAAGAAAACCGCTGAAAAAGCTGTAACTTCACCCCCAAAACGGGCCCGCTTCCGGCGGCGCTTTTTCCTTTAAAATCAATCGTGCACTTTTGGCTCTCGACTACACCACCCTGAACCTGCTCCGTCAGAACCATCCTGCGTGGCGACTCTTGTGCGCCCAGCACGCGCCGCTGGTGGCCGGGTTTCTGCACCGGGTCTTTATTGTGCCCAATGTGCGGATTCTCTCACAGGCCGATCTGGTTGAGTCGCTGGAGGATGAGCTTTTTTCCTTGCGCCAGCAGCTCGGTGCTGACCAGTTTCCCGGTACGGCGCAAAATTACCTGAACGATTGGGCTGACAACGACAAGGGGTGGCTGCGCAAATTCTATCCGGACGGGACGGATGAACCTCACTTTGATTTGACCGCTTCAACCGAAAAGGCGCTGGCCTGGCTGGAGGGGTTGGCTGAGCGTGCTTTTGTGGGCACGGAGTCGCGACTGCTTACCCTCTTTGAACTGTTGCGGCAGATGAGCATGGGAAGCCAGGCCGACCCGCAGGTGCGGATTGCGGAGCTGCAAAAGCGGCGTGACGATATTGATGCCGAAATTGCCCGGATCCGCGACGGAGAGATATCGCTGCTTGATGATACCGGCCTGAAGGATCGCTTTCAGCAGTTTCTGCAACTGGCCCGTGAGCTGTTGACCGATTTTCGCGAGGTGGAGCATAACTTTCGCACCCTCGACCGCCGCGTGCGTGAACGCATTGCCCTCTGGGAGGGGGCCAAGGGGGCGCTGCTGGAGCAGATCATGGGTGAGCGTGATGCCATCGCCGATTCAGATCAGGGCAAAAGCTTCCGCGCTTTCTGGGATTTTCTCATGTCGCAGTCACGCCAGGAGGAGCTGAGCCTGCTGCTCGAAGAGGTGCTGGCCTTGCCGCCGATTGTTTCGATGCGCCCCGACAGCCGTCTGCGGCGTGTTCACTACGACTGGCTGGAGGCCGGAGAACATACCCAGCGCACGGTGGCCCGCCTCTCCGAACAGTTGCGCCGCTTTCTTGATGACAAGGCGTGGCTTGAGAATCGACGCATCATGGATATTC
>CAINOO010000378.1 GCA_903851535.1 uncultured Chlorobiaceae bacterium
CAAGTCGGGAATTGAAACCATGGATTTAAGTTCACTTCGTCCTGCAAAAGGCGCAGTAAAAAACAAAAAGAGAGTTGGCCGCGGTCAAGGTTCAGGTAACGGAACGACGGCTGGCAAAGGAAACAATGGTCAGCAGTCACGTAGTGGCTACAAGAGACCTATTATTGAGGGTGGACAGGTTCCGGTATACCGGAGATTGCCTAAATTCGGTTTTACCCCTCTTGACAAAAAGCCGGTAAACACGGTCAATCTTACCCAGATCGACAAGTGGATAGAGGACGGCCTTGTAGAAAATGAGATAACCATTTTTGATCTCAAGTCGCTCCTCCATGCCAGTAATGCTGATTATTTCAAGATTCTTGGTAATGGTGAACTCACGAGTGCCATTAAAATAACCGCTCATGCGTTCAGCAAAAGTGCTGAAGAAAAGATTACAGCAGCAGGTGGCTCGGCCGTAAAAGCTTTCCGTACGCTTGAAGAGGCATCCAAGGTCAAGGATCTGCCGTTTGAAGATGCGCTCCTGAAACCAAAGGCCAAGTTGGTAAAGAGAACAAAAAAATCCACCAAGCCCTGAATCCGTTAAAAGGACGCTATGAAGCTTACTGAAAGTATAAGCAACATCAATAAAATCCCTGAACTCCGTCAGCGGATCCTTTATACGCTTCTTCTCTTGTTTGTCTACAGGCTTGGTTCACATATAACCATTCCGGGTGTTGATGCGGCTGCAGTGTCAGGCGCATCCCAGACCCATTCGAACGATCTCTTTGGACTGTTCGATCTTTTCGTTGGTGGTGCGTTTGCGCGAGCATCGATTTTTTCTCTTGGTATCATGCCCTATATCTCGGCATCGATCATTGTTCAGTTGCTTGGTGCGGTTACACCCTACTTCCAGAAACTTCAGAAAGAGGGGGAGGATGGCCGACAGAAAATCAGCCAGATGACGCGCTATGGAACAGTAGTAATCGCTGTACTTCAGTCATGGGGCGTCAGTGTGAGTCTTTCAAGTCCAGCCTCTTTCGGGAAAATTGTTGTTCCCGATCCCGGTCTTTTTTTTACCGCAACCGTTGTGATTCTTTTGACCGCCTCCACAGTATTTGTGATGTGGCTTGGTGAGAAGATTACGGAGCGTGGCATAGGTAATGGTATCTCGCTCATTATCATGATCGGTATCCTTGCAAGATTTCCCCAGGCACTCGTAGCCGAATTTCGTTCGGTCTCACTGGGAAGCAAGAACTGGATTATTGAGATCATCATTCTTGCCATGATGGCTGCTATTGTCGCTTTTGTTGTTGTCCTCACGGTTGGTACCCGCCGCGTTCCCGTGCAGCATGCAAAGCGTGTTGTAGGACGCAAGGTCTACGGAGGAAGTACACAGTACATTCCCATGCGCATCAATACAGCCGGTGTGATGCCCATTATTTTTGCGCAGTCCATTATGTTTCTGCCAGGTACCTTTCTTTCATTTTTCCCGGAAAATGAGGTTATGCAGAGCATTGCTGCCCTTTTGGCCTATGACTCATGGTGGTATGCCCTGATGTTTGGTACCATGATTGTTTTCTTTACCTATTTTTATACAGCCATCGCTTTCAATCCAAAGGAAGTGGCTGACACCATGCGCCGTCAGGGCGGCTTTATTCCCGGTGTCCGCCCTGGAAAAAGCACCGCAGACTTTATTGACAATATTCTGACCCGAATCACGCTGCCTGGAGCCATATCGCTTGCCATCATTGCAATCCTTCCAACTTTTTTGACAAAGTTCGGTAATGTAACGCAAGGGTTCGCACAGTTTTTTGGCGGAACAAGTCTTTTGATTATCGTTGGTGTTGGTCTTGATACCTTGCAGCAGGTTGAAAGCCATCTACTCATGCGTCATTACGATGGGTTCATGAAGTCAGGCAAAACACGGGGCCGACAGAGCCGGTAATGGAAACGCTATGATCACAATCAAGAGTGAGCGGGAAATTGAGCTGATGAGAGAGTCGGGAGCACTCGTTGCCATGACGCTTGATCTGCTTGAGACAGAGATAAAGCCGGGCATGACGACCAAGCAGCTCGACTCTATGGCTGAGGAATTTATCCGCGATCATCATGCAGTTCCAAGTTTTCTCAATTATGCACCGAAAGGTGATCCTGATGTAACACCTTACCCGGCAACACTTTGTGTCTCAATCAATGAAGAGGTTGTGCATGGCGTGCCGAGCATAAAAAGGGTTATCAAGGAAGGTGATATTGTCTCTGTTGATTGTGGTGTATACAAGGGTGGCTATCATGGTGATGCCGCACGCACGTTTGTGCTTGGCGTTATTGATGAACAGGTTCAGCAACTCGTTGATGCGACCCGCGAATGTCTTTATCGGGGAATTGCCATGGCTGTCGAAGGGAATCGCCTGCATGATATCTCATCCGCCATTGAGGACTATGCCCGTTCATTCAGGTTTAGTGTCATAGAAAATATGGTAGGTCATGGTATCGGCAGTGAATTGCATGAGGAGCCAGCAGTACCAAATTATGGAAAGAAACATACGGGCGTCAAACTGAGGGAGGGCATGACGCTCGCTATCGAACCCATGATCGCTCTTGGACGGTCGCGCAAGGCAATCAGCCGTCGCGGAGGGTGGGTTGCGGTTACCGAGGATGGAAAGCCTTCAGCACATTTCGAGCATACAATAGTCGTCAGGGCAGAGAAAGCAGAAATACTGACTGGTACCTTTCTTGATGCAAAACACTCTTGATCGCTTACAACACATTATCGAACAAAGGAGCAGAAAATTTGGCCAAAGAAGAATCAATTGAGATTGAAGGTGTGATTCTGGAAGCACTTCCAAATGCGCAGTTCAAGGTAAAACTCGAAAACAGCCTTGAGGTTTTGGCGCATGTTTCCGGCAAGATCAGGATGCACTATATCCGTATCCTGCCTGGTGACAAGGTTAAAGTCCAGATATCTCCCTATGATATCTCCAAGGGACGGATCACCTACCGATATAAATAAGTGGCGAAATAAGTAATCAGAATATTGAATTTCTAATCTTTATTTGTTACATTACAGACCTTTTCAGGTTTCGGGTTAGTTCGTTTAATCATTGCATCTGGGTGTTAATATGAAAATATATTCTTCTATCAAAAAGCGCTGTGAGCACTGCCGCATTGTCAAGCGCAAAGGCAAGAGATATGTCATTTGTAAAGTAAATCCCAGCCATAAGCAGCGCCAGGGTTGATCTTCAGAAAAACAATAGAACTTTAAAGAGAATATGAGGATAGCTGGGGTAAATTTACCGTTGAACAAACATGCAGTTATTGCTTTGACGCATGTTTATGGTATTGGGAGAGCATCAGCAGAAAGCATTTTGCAAAGAGCTGGCATTGCGCCGAACAGAAAGATCTCTGAGCTTAATGACGAAGAAGCGCATGCGATCAGAGAGATTATTGCCGAAGAATACAAGGTTGAAGGGCAGGCTCGCGGAGAGCAGCAGACTGCCATTAAACGTTTAATGGATATCGGTTGCTACAGGGGGCTTCGTCATCGGCGCTCGCTGCCTGTTCGTGGACAGAGGACGCGCACCAACGCAAGAACCAGGAAAGGTAAACGGAAGACTGTTGCCGGCAAGAAGAAGGCAGTCAAGAAGTAGTAGTATACAGACAATAAATCTTCGATACTAAAGAGTGTAAGTTCATGGCTACAATAAGCAAGAAAAAAAAGAAGGTTAAGGTTACCCCCGAAGGTGCTGTGCATATCAAGGCATCCTTCAATAATATCATGGTGACCATTACTGATCTTCAGGGCAATACGGTTTCCTGGTCCAGCGCGGGTAAAAATGGGTTCAAGGGGTCAAAAAAGAACACTCCTTATGCATCGCAGATTACGTCAGAAGCTGCTGCAAAAGAGGCTTATGATCTTGGGATGAGGCATGTCAATGTCTTTATCAAGGGTCCTGGTGCCGGACGAGATGCTGCAATACGGGCTCTGCAAGGAGCTGGTCTTGATGTTAGAACCATTAAGGATATAACACCTCTGCCGCACAACGGCTGCAGGCCGCCTAAGCGCAGAAGGGTCTGATTTTATATATTCATAGAATTTCAATGAAGCAAGTGACATGGCAAGATTCAGAGGCTCAATAACAAAAGTATCCCGCAGGTTAGGTATTGCTCTTGCACCAAAAGCAGAAAAATATCTTGAAAGACGTCCATTTCCTCCGGGGCAGCATGGTCAGGGTCGGAAGGGAAAAGTTTCTGAATATGCTCTCCAGTTGAGAGAAAAACAGAAAATGAAGTACCTTTACGGGCTTCTTGAGAAGCAGTTCAGGAATTACTATAAAAAAGCAGTATCACAAAGAGGTGTTACCGGCGATAACCTTGTCAAATTGCTTGAAAGGCGTTTTGATAACGTTGTTTTTCGTGCAGGCTTTGCGCCTTCGCGCTCAGGTGCCCGTCAGCTTGTTACGCATGGTCATCTTCTTATCAACGGTAAAAAGGTTGATATCCCGTCATATATCGTTTCTCCCTCGGACATCATTGAGTTTCGTCAGAGAAGCAAAAACATGGGAGCCGTTACCGATTCTCTCAACAAGGCACCTGAATCCCGTATACCTTCATGGATACAGGTTGACAAGGCAAACCAGAAAGCTGTTTTTCTGAGTGTACCAGAGAGAGTGGAAGTGCAGGAGCCATTCAACGAACAGTTGGTCGTTGAGTTATACTCGAAGTGATTTTAATGAATTCTAAGGTATAAACGATTATGATATACCAGATGCAGATGCCTGCAAAAATAGAGGTTGACGAAGCTTCCCATACGGATCGTTTCGGCAGGTTCATTGCCCAGCCGCTTGAGCGCGGTTATGGTG
>CAINOO010000379.1 GCA_903851535.1 uncultured Chlorobiaceae bacterium
AGAGGGGTTGTGGCGAAAAGGTGTTTTTCAGCCTGCATCAGGATTCGACAATCCACAAATGAATGATTTGGAGATTATACATATATCACTCTCTATTAAGCAAATACAAGATTCGAACATTCCCTTCATCCTCTTGTCATCTCAATGGTTTTCGGCAGATATCAGGAGATATGCGCTTTCTATCCACCGGATTGTGTGTACAGGAAAGCTGAAAAAAAGAAGATTGCACTCTTTGAGACGAAAAAATAGCTGACCATAGATAAAATAAAGACATACAAAAATTCTCACGGACACATTTTGAACTTCAGAAGCAGCAAGGCTTCTGCAACAGGTCATCATTGCCATTCATAACGCATCTGCCATCAACCTCTGCTCATGATTATCCGCTGCGCCAACTGATGGAAATATTCACGTGACCAGATTTTCAAGGCATCAGCATTACCCACAAACCGCGATACATCGCTCTTGGCCAATGTCACATCGAGGGAGTCGATTCTCTCGTTCAACTGCCGGCGAAAATCCTGTTCAGAGAGCTGAGACTCCATCAAATGACCACTCTGTTGAGCTCGACTGACAAAATGGGATAAATTAAGCTGAACACCTTTCCTGACATACCATTCGAAATCGTACCAGTCCCGCCCTTTTACACGGGTCTTCCAGTTCCTGAACAACAATGCATGCATTTTTCCTGCAAACAAATCAGGCAAGCCAAAACACTTGACATAAAACGAGAATGGCTCAACCAGAAGTTTTTCTTCTGTTGAAAATCCCAATGGCGGGAGCGTATCAACCTCAAATTTGATTTTAACAGTTTTTTCTCCGTGAACGGCAAGACTGAAAAGGCGCGTATCGCTCTTTAAAAACGCCGACTCTATCCCCGTCCGGGCTGTTTTCTTTTTCGACGAAATCTCAACATCAAGACCCAGTGAGAGAAATTCAGCCATGACTGCCCTGAAATACGGTTCCAGTGAAAAATCGGCGTCAGACGTCAGCAATGAAAAATCAAGATCCTCTGAAAACCTTGGCAACCCATAAAATATCCTGAGACAGGTGCCCCCGTAAAAAGCGGCCCGGTCAAAAAATCCGCCACGATACAAACCGGCAAGTGCAACCTCCTGCATCACCTCCCTCAGTCCGTTGACTCTCCCTTCGACAGTGGTCGTATCATATTTTTCAAGCATCTGGCCGAGTACACTCATTTCAGATCCCGTTTCATCGAGTTGACAAGCTCCAGCAATGCCCGCAGCATTCTTTCTTTCATTCCCGGCATGATACAGGCCTCTATCACTTTCAGGTCAAAGCGGGTGATACTCTCTTCATCAAGGCGCAGGTCATACATCAGCAGTTCCTGCAATGCACGTGGTGACGCGATATTCAGATTTCGGGTAAACACAAGCTTGTCACACAACGCCTTCTCTGGAGAGGCCATCAAAAAACCTGTTTTATCGGTATTCTCGACACGATCAATTCCGACTGGATAAAAATCCAGAGGAGAATGCGTATAGGAAAACCGGCCTATAGGAAGATCGTACACCTTCCCCCTCCTGGTGGTCATTGAAGTCACCTCAACCACTCGCTCGGGAATAATCTCGTAATGGTACAGCGCATAATCCATTGAAACATAGGATGGCCCATAGAGGAGATTTGCCACAAGTGGTGTGGAAATGGGAATCGTTGTCCGTTCAGGTGAAACGGCATAAAGCCCTTTCTTGATGGGTACAAGCCACCCTTCATCTATCAGGCGGACAATTTTATCGTTCGGAGACCTGTACTCTTTGAGCATGGAGACAAGTGCTCCGTGCGTCAGGGGCACTCCACCGAATGAGCTGAGCTTCTTTTCGAGTTGCATGAGGTCATTATTTTGCATAGATAATCGACTAATATTCGATTATCTATGCAAAATAGAGTTTTCCGGGTACAATAAAAAACAAGCCCCCTAAATTTACCAGTTCTGAACGTAGGAATGCGATGGGCACAAAATCTGTTATCACGTCTAACAATGGTGTAACAAAAACAGAAAACCTGAATAAATTTCCTGTCAAGGTAGCGCTTCTCGTAAACATGGCTGCATAAGATTATTTCTAACAACGCATTAGCCGCGTATTTCAAAATAGCTGCTAATTCACGCGTCGCATATACGTCGCAAAACCGGTATAAACAGCGTTAATTTCGACAGGTTCAGTGTATTTTGGCTGTATTTGAGACAAAAAAGGAAAACCCTGTAAGTTATTTTCTTACAGGGTCTTATGGGGTGGACGATAGAAGATTCGAACTTCTGACTTCTACAGTGTGAATATCATACTGAGGCTATATACCATTGATATAAATAGAGTTACAGGCCTATTGAAATTTTCGCGTAACATACGCGTAACAAAATTTTTATCACTATCTATCAAGAAATAAAAACAACGATTATGCTCCCACCTCTGGTTTTTCATGACTACTCCTCCATGAATCCGGAGCAATCCAATTGTCCTGAAAAAATCGCTTTGCCCTGAGCGCTTCCACAGCTGGAGATAGAAATACCTGCACCTGCTGCGCCACATCAGCAAATGAGACCGGCAGGTATTCAAGACCAATACGTTTTCTGAAGGCATTCCATTGCACCTGTTTCTCCTCAATGAACTCTCCGGAAAAGATTTCTTTCATCTGCATGAGCGTTGTTCCCCGTTGCGCAAACGTCTGCCTGATGGCTTCTGCGAGACTGGCACCTTCGAAGTCATACTGGCGTGAGAGCATCCAGATATCATAGAAATCTTTCATCCTGCTGTTGAGAATCCCAAGCTTGGCCATCACCTCAAACTTTTCGGCAATCATGCTTTCCCTGCTGTAACAGTAAAGCTCAGCCTGAGGGAAATTCAGCAATGATGGCAACGATTCCTGTACTGGATCAGGGTAGACCTTGTCTCCAAATCCAATATCAAGCTGGATAGTCAGTCTGGCGGCATCGAGATCACCGCGAAATCGTATGCGCAATCCCTCATAGTCCGCATCTTCCGTTATCGGCTCAACGGTGATTGATTCCGGATCGAAAACGATCCCGTCTCCTTGTTTTTCAACGGCTAAAACCTGA
>CAINOO010000380.1 GCA_903851535.1 uncultured Chlorobiaceae bacterium
TGGAACAATTCAATAAGTCCCTTCTTTTCTGTACTATAGAAACTCTGGAGTATTTATCAACAAGCTGAAGGGAGCGACCGATTGTCTTTTGGTGGTTTTTACCCCGTTTTGGAACATGGTACAGGGCTTTCTGCGGATTCGGCAGTGGCGACATCATTCATGATGATCCCGTTTAGGAAAATGATAATTACCGCAAGCCCCACCTTCAGCTTTTCTATTATGGAGGAGCAATCATGGCACAATGCGCACCGTCATCATCCATGCCTGTCATTCACCCAAATGCAGCGGGCATTGACATTGGTTCTCAGTTTCATGTAGTAGCCGTACCACCTGACCGAATTGCTAAATCGGTGCGGACATTCAAAAGCTTTACAGGAGAACTTCACGCCATGGCAAAGTGGCTGAAAAAGTGTCGGGTTGATACCATTGCCATGGAGTCAACAAGTGTCTATTGGATTCCAGCGTTTGAAATTCTTGAAAGCTATGGATTTGAGGTTTTTCTGGTCAATGCCCGAGAGGCAAAAACGGTTCCTGGTCGTAAAACGGATATCAATGACGCCCAATGGTTGCAGAAATTGCATCAATTCGGATTGTTACGAGCAAGCTTTCAGCCCTCCAAAGAGGTTGCTGAACTGAGAGCCTATGTGCGGCAACGAGAAAAGCTTCTCGAATACAGAGCGGCTCACATTCAGCATCTACAAAAATCAATGATGCAGATGAATATTCAGTTGCATCACGTCGTGACAGACGTTACTGGAAAAACAGGTATAGATATTATCCGGGCAATAGTGCGCGGAGAGCATAATCCTGATGAACTGGTCAAGCTGCGGGATGCCCACTGCAAGAATTCTGTTGAGGTGATGAAGGAAGCTCTCACTGGCAGTTATAAGAGCGAGCATCTGTTCTCTTTAACTCAGGCTCTTGAACTGATAGATATTTACACGGAAAAAATTGAAGCGTGTGACCAGGTCATTGAATCGGCGTTAAAACGGTTACAGCAAGAGGATGATTCGACTCCTCCTGCCCTTCCGAAACCAAGAAGCAAAAGCGCTTCGAAGAATACTCCGGGCTTTGATGTTCGTCAAGCATTGTTCAGTTTTACTGGCATGGACCTGACTCAGATTCATGGCATCGGTTCCGCTGTTGCCTTGAAACTGGTTGCAGAATGTGGAACTGATATGACCAAATGGCCAACGTCGAAGCATTTTACCTCATGGCTGTGCCTTTCGCCATGCAATAAAATCTCTGGAGGTAAAATACTATCATCCAGAACACGACGCTCCTCAAGCAAAGTGGCGATGATTTTAAGACTTGCAGCCGTGGTCGTTGGAAAAACCGATACAGCACTTGGGGCTACTTATCGAAGACTTTCCGCTCGGATTGGAAAAGCAAAAGCTGTGACCGCGATTGCCAGAAAATTAGCTACTCTTTTTTACAATGCGCTAAGATACGGCATGGATTATGTGGATCAGGGAGCGAACTATTATGAGGAGCAGTACCGGAAAAAAGTGGTCAGCAACTTGAAGCGGCGGGCAGAATCACTCGGATTTACCCTGCTGGAAAACACTCAAACCCTGTCAGCAGCGGGAGTTTCTTAGGAA
>CAINOO010000381.1 GCA_903851535.1 uncultured Chlorobiaceae bacterium
CACAAGGCGGTCAAGAGTTTTCGTCTCGGTGAGTGGGGCGAGGGTGGAGCTGGAGTGACGGTGGTGGAGCTGGAGTGAAATCTTTATTATTTCCGACAGGGGCAGAGGCATTGAAAAACAGCTTTCAATAGCGTATCTTGCTTCACGGTGAGGGTGCTGTTGCTTTCCCTTCATCCTTTTAACTTCACAACACTATAATCCCGAAGGGTTTGAAAGAAGAGTACCAGACATATTTGACAGTACCCAATCAGTTGACCGCCTTGAGGATTTTGCTCGTTCCGGTTTTTGTTGTGCTGCTGCTGCAGGTCGATCCCTGGCTCAAGCTGTTGGGTGTCATCGTTTTTGTGGTGGCCTCCCTTACCGATATTTATGACGGCTATCATGCAAGGAAATATGGTGTTGAGACTCGTCTTGGTGCTTTTCTCGATCCTCTTGCCGACAAGTTACTTATCACGGCGGCTCTTTTTCTCTACTACTGGATGGGTTATCTTGTTCTCTGGATGGTGGTTCTGGTTGTTGTCCGGGATGTTGTGGTGACAGCACTGCGGGTCTATGCCGAATATAAGAACAGGCCAGTGGTGACCAGCGTGGAGGCAAAGTATAAAACCGTGGTACAGAATGTTTTTGTCTATGTGATCATGGTGATGATGTTGATGAGGGAGTCCGCTTTATTTGGCAAGGGCGTTGCGGTGACGATCAACAGTTTTCTTGTTTCCGACAATCTCTATTACATCATGATGGCAGTAACGGCTTTTACTGTTTACACCGGTATCTCCTATCTGGTGAGTAATTGGAGCATCTATTTTCAGAGGCCTCTTCATGGTCAGTGAGAGTATGAAATTTTTTACAGCAAAAATTCTCTCTACCTGTTTTGGACTCGGCTTTTTCCCGGCAGCGCCCGGCACGGTGACGAGTATGGTTGCTGTGCTGAGCTATTTTTTTATTCCGTTGCTGCACAATCCACTGCTTCTGCTTTTTCTTGTCCTGATCAGCAGTGGCATCGGCATCTGGGCTGGCGGGGTGATGGAGGAGCACTATGGCAATGACCCTTCAATTGTTACGATTGATGAACTTGCCGGCCAGTGGCTGGCGCTTGTTGCCCTGCCGGAGGGAGTGGTACCCCTTGTGCTCTCACTCGTTTTCTTCCGCTTTTTTGATATTGCCAAACCCGGGCCAGTCGATGCCCTCCAGCGGTTGCCGGGAGGTTGGGGTATCATGCTCGACGACTTGCTTGCTGGCCTCTTTGCCAATTTTTTCGTGCGGGTACTCCTCCTCCTCCTCACTTTTTTTCACCTCTGGCCCTCTCTATAAAAGCGCCTTATTGTTTCGGTCATGGACGGTGTGTCGAAGCCGATTTCCCGGTAAAGGTCGTCAATATGGCCGTGCGTCACGAATGCATCGGGCAGGGCTATTTTCAGTACCGGGCGGTTGAGCCCTTTTGCGTTGAGGTGGTCGATAACTGCGCTGCCAAGTCCGCCGATCGTACTGTTTTCCTCGATAACAACAAAATGGGTTGAAGGGGAGGCCAGCTCCTCGATCATTGCCGTGTCGAGCGGCTTGAGGAAGCGCATGTTGACCACGGTGGCATTGATGCCCTCTTTTTCCAATATGGCGGCGACTTCAAGAGCTTTTCCTGTCATGGTTCCCATGCAGAGCAAGGCAAGTCCGCTGCCCTCCCTCGCAAGAACGGCCTTGCCGACAGGGAGGGAGGTGAAGTTTTTGCGGATGCTCATGCCTGTTCCGTTGCCTCTCGGATAGCGTATGGCAACCGGGCCGTCCAGCTCATAGAGTGCAGTATAGAGCATGTCGCGCAGCTCCTGCTCATTTGCCGGGGCCATGATAACAAGGCCCGGCACGGCGTGAAGCCAGGAGAGATCGAATGCACCGTGGTGGGTCGGGCCATCTTCTCCGACAAGCCCGGCCCGGTCAATGGCAAAAACAACATGCAGCTTTTGCAGTGCCACATCATGAATCAACTGGTCGTAGGCGCGTTGCAGAAAGGTAGAATAGACGGCGAAAACCGGCTTGAACCCTTCGGTGGCAATTCCTGCGGCAAAGGTGACCGCATGTGCTTCGGCGATGCCGACATCAAAAAAACGGTTTGGCAGGGCGTTCTGGAAGAGGTCGAGCGATGTGCCGCTTGGCATGGCAGCGGTAATGGCAATGATGCTTCTGTCTTTCAGGGCAAGCTCTACCAGTGCATCACCAAAGACCTCCTGATATTTTTGGGGAAGGGAGGTGTCGGCTGTTTTCAGCAATTTGCCTGTCGTCGTATCGAACCCACCGTTGTGAGCGTGCCACTTGCATTGGTTTTCCTCGGCAGGCTTGAACCCCTTGCCTTTTGTTGTGATAACATGAAGCAGTTTCGGATTGGGAAGTGCCTGCATCTCTTTGAGCGCTTTGACGAGCTGTTCAATGTTGTGACCATCAATTGGCCCGAAATATCTCAGGCCAAGGGCTTCAAAAAATGCGCCTGGTGTCAATGCGGCCTTCACTCCATCCTCAATTTTCCGGATGGTATTTTTTGCCTTGTCACCAAGCCCGTTGTTGAGGAGCGAAAGTGATTTCCAGACCAATTTTCTGGCCCTGTTGTAGGTTTTGTTCAGGCTTATATTGACAAGATGGTGTCGTAATGCGCCAGTATTGGACGAAATGGCCATCTGATTGTCGTTGAGGATGACAAGGACGTCGCTTTTCAGATCGCCGAGATGGTTCATCGCTTCGAAGGCCATGCCTCCTGTCATGCTGCCGTCTCCTATAACGGCGATAACCTTTTCATTACAGCCCGCAAGCTCGCTTGCCACAGCAATACCGGTGGCTGCAGAAATTGAGGTGGATGCGTGACCGGCTCCGAAAGCGTCATGCGCACTTTCCGCTCTTTTCGGAAAACCAGCCAGCCCGCCGAACTTGCGGTTGCTCTGCATCCGCTCCCTTCTTCCGATCAGGATTTTATGGACGTATGCCTGGTGGCCGACATCCCAGATGATTTTGTCGTGCGGGGTGCTGTAGACATGGTGCAGAGCCACGGTCAGCTCTACAACACCAAGGCTGGAGGCAAAATGGCCACCATTCAGCGATACAAGGTTGATGACCTCTCTCCGGCACTCATCAGCAACTTCCTGAAGCTCTGCAATGGTGAGTTTTTTCAGATCATCAGGCGAGTGTATTGCAGCGAGAAGGCTCATCTGAGGGCAGATGGCAACCGGGAGAAAATCTGGCATGGAACGTCACGGATACTGGTTTATTTCATAGTCAGTAACTGTAACCATGCCGGGGGCTTCCCGGTTCCATGTGTTGTCATTTGGCGGCTTGTGCTATCTCAAATGCCTGAAATCTGAAGGAGGATGCTCCGCTCTTCGCGTGGCCCGTCAAGTTCAATGAAAAAAATTGATTGCCACTCTCCGAGGAGCATCCTTCCGTTTGCGAAGGGAATGGTTTCAGAGCTGTTCATGAAGAGCCCGAGAATATGGGAGTGGGCATTGTGACGACCATCAACAGGATTGAGATTGTGCAGGTAGTTGCCATCTTTCGGTACCAGTCGCTTGAGCCAGGTCTCCATATCGTCAAGGAGCCGCTCCTCTTTTTCGTTGATGTTGATAAAGGCAGTTGTATGGCGGCTTATGACGGTGACCTGTCCCCTCTCAAGCCCTGACGAGAGCAGCAGAGCGCTTATCTCTGCGGTAATGTCGATGATTTCAATGGGCTTTGTGGTTAGCCTTTTGATGGTATGGGTAATGATCTGCATAAAATGAATAAAGATGTCAATAGTGTTGCTGAACAGGATGAAATCCCGTGATTACTCTTGTTGGTACGCTGGCATTTTTGACGCGCAGGTTATGACGATTGCCTCGTGCGCAGAGAGGGTAATCTTCATTACTTTTTCAGCATAATGAATACTCGTTTTGTTTTTGTTTTGAGTACTCAGCACGGTGAGCTTTTTCATTGCGCCATATTCAAAGGAAGGATGAGTGAATTCCAGAAGAATGCCTGTCGCGCTGAAATTGGCAAGGACGAAGGCGCTCTCTTTTGCTGTAAAGCGGTAAAATCCCAAACAATGAGAGTTATTTGGCGCATTAAGTTTGAGCCATTCAATCCGGCCCTCCTGAAAAACCCTCTTTTTTTGAAGAGAGAAAAGCTTTTTGTAGAACTCTGCAAGTTTTCCATCGCTCACTTCAGTTGTTTGCCGGAGAAGTTGTACCGGAATTTGTTTTCTGAAGCCATCCATCTGATCCTGATGGATAAGATGCATACCCGGAGAGGTGAGCAGC
>CAINOO010000382.1 GCA_903851535.1 uncultured Chlorobiaceae bacterium
GCAGCTTTTCACCAACCCGAAAGACTCGATAACGGAAGACTATATAACCGGCAGATTCAGCTAACGAAACCAGACTACTTTTATGTCAGAACGACCGGTCCATGAACTTATCAAAGAGCTCTCCGGAGTGCTTGTGCAACTCTCCGACAAAGTGCTTCAGAATTTTTTTCTTTCCCTGATTGCGGTAAAACATCATGACGTAGAGAGTGCACGCCATATCAGGATGGTTGATGATGAAATTGATAAGGCAGAGGTTGACCTTGAGGAGCGTTGCCTGGCTTTCCTTGCCCTGCAGCAGCCGGTCGCCCGTGACTTGCGCACCATTGTCACCATTATGAAAATCAACGATGATCTCGAACGTATCGGTGACCTTGCAGTGCATATCATTGACCGTATGCCTGAAATCAGTCCGGAGATGCTCGAATCGTTTGAATTTGAAAAGATGGGTGTGCACGCCGGTGACATGGTGAAGCACTCCATTGAGGCGTTCATCTCCAAAAACCGTAATCTTGCTGATGATGTCTGTGCTCTTGATGAGGAGATTGATGTCATGCACCGCGCGGTCTTTAAAAAGGTAACGAGGCTGATGAAAACCGAAGCCGCCAATGTCGATGAACTCATAGCGGCATTAAGCATATCGCGTTATATCGAACGTATGGGTGACCATGCCACAAGGATTGCCCGTGAGGTCATTTACCTCGTCACTGGTGTAATCGTCCGCCATAAGGGTGATTTCTATGAAAATCTGCTCGAATCCCTTGATGACTGAACTGCATGGAGTTGTCGGCAATGATGTTGAAAACAAGTTTTCTATAACAGGTATTGATAAGAGGATAGGTTAACATAATGACAAAAGAAGTAAAATCAGTAACTTTTAAAGATGTCATGGGCAACCTTGATGGTAAGGGTGACATAGATTGTTCACATAAGGAATTAACCTCACTTGAAGGATGCCCGGACATAGTGGAGGGCAATTTTAATTGTTCCGCAAACCAGCTCACAACGCTGGAGGGAGCCCCTCAAAAAATTGGAGGTGATTTTTCTTGCTCAGATAACCAGCTCACCTCACTCGAAGGTACTCCTGAAGAAGTTGATAATTTTGATTGTTCACACAATCAGCTCACCTCTCTTGAGGGTGCACCGAAGGATGTTCAAGGAGATTTTGACTGTAATAACAACCAGTTAACCTCACTGACCGGTATTCCTAAAAGGGTCAAGGGCAATTTCGATTGTTCCGCCAACCTGTTGACAACTCTTGAAGGAGGGCCACATAAAGTTGGAGGCGATTTTTCCTGTTCAGATAACCGGCTTACATCACTCGAAGGTTCGCCTCACGAAGTGATTGATTTTGATTGTTCCGCAAACCAGCTGACCTCACTTGATGGTGGCCCTGATGATGTTCGCGGAGATTTTGACTGTTCAAACAATTTGTTGACCACTCTTGTCGGTGCCCCTGATTTTGTGGTCGGCGATTTCTCTTGTGCCGGTAACCAGCTCACCTCACTCAAGGGGGGGCCTGTCGAAGTCTATGGAAACTTTGATTGTTCAAATCATCAGTTGACAACTCTCAAGGGAGCTCCTAAAGAGGTTGGTGGATATTTTAATTGTTCAGGGAATCAGCTGACCTCACTCAAAGGAACTCCTCAGGAAGTGGGTGATTTTAATTGTTCAAACAATCAGCTGACCTCATTTGATGGTAGCCCTGATAAAATTCAAGGTTACTTTGATTGTTCAAGGAACCTGCTGACAACACTCAAGGGCGCGCCGAAAAAAGTTAAAGGCGATTTCAATTGTGCAAAAAACCAGCTCACGTCACTGAAGGGTTCACCAAAAAAGGTTAAAGGACACTTTAATTGTTCAGGTAATCCTCTTGCAACCCTTGATGGTGCACTCAAAAAAGTTGGTGGTGATTTTATCTGCGGCGAGCATGACGGGATATTCACCGAAGAACAAGTGAGGGCTGCCTGTAATGTAAAGGGTAACTATATTGATATCTCTTCTATGCCTTAATGGTCAGGGCATTTTCCATTCACTGAGGTAAATCATGCACACTCCGAAAACAATATATTTGACCGTAACGCCGCCCGAAGAGTCCGGTTTGCTATTTGAAAAAGTTCTTCATTGCGGATGGCGGCTCCAGGCCATTTCGTCAACAAAAGATCAGCTTGATTTCTACGATACCTTCGAATGGGATGCTTTTGAGAAAGAGGTTGTCATTGTAAAAACAAACAAAACGCTTTCCCTGGTCGACCTTAACACCGGCCAGGAAACTTTTTCTGTCGCCTTCAAGCGAAATCCTTCTTTTTTTTTACCTGCTGATCTTCCTGTTGGAAAGTTAAAGGAAATACTTTTTTCATACAGCGGTATCAGGGCGTTTATCAAGCTCTGTTCCATTACGACACTTATTCGTTCATACCAGATCCTTGACGACAACGAAAAAACAATCGGTGTTCTCACCTCCACCTCATTATGTCTTACGTACAAGAAAAAAGAGGAGCTCTTTGCATCCCTTCTTTCCTTGATACCACTAAGGGGATATAAGGAACAAATAGAGAAGGCCGTGCATCAAAACTCACTTGGCAGAACTCTTGATTTCAAAGAACTCTTTCTGCTGATCATGGATGCATCCGGGCAAAACGTTCAAGGTTACTCATCAAAAATCCTTCTCTCTCTTGATGCAGATGCCTCAATTCATGAAAGTACCCAACGCCTGCTTCAATTCACCCAGTCCATCTTGCAAAAGAATGAAAATGGCATAAAAAACAATATTGATACCGAGTTTCTGCACGACTATCGTGTTTCCATTCGTCGAACCCGATCAATACTCAAGCAGCTTAAAGGGATTTATGATCCAAAAGAAACTGCATTTTATCTCAATGCCTTTGAAGAACTCGGAAAACAGACAAATCAGTTACGGGACAGCGATGTCTATCTTCAACAGCAGGAGAGTTTTTTTCACTATCTTCCACCAGTTCTCCAGCCGCCACTGAAACTCTTTTTCAGTGATATCGAGGCTTCCCGCAAAAAACTTCACAAACAGTTTTGTCGTTATCTTGAATCCAGCGACTATCAATCCTTTCTTCATAAGTGGAATAAGTTTGTGCGTCGAGTCTCTCTCCCGGATTCCGAGAAGGCCCCGAACGCTACGCTATCCACCAGAACAGTTGCTGTGGAGACTATAAAAAAAGCATGGAAAAAAGTCATTCGCCATGGCCGTCAAATCAGTTCAGAAACAACTGATGCCGAACTTCATGCTTTGCGGATCGACTGCAAAAAACTCAGATATCTGCTTGAATTTTTCTCTTCGATTTTTCCTTATAAAACTATTAATACCGTTATAAGACAGATGAAGGAGTTGCAGGAAAATCTCGGTGACTTTGTCGATCTTGCTGTTCAGCTTCAGTTTCTTCATGACCGTCTTGATTCAGTGCCCGTAAGTAAAGAAGGCCTTTCATATTCCGCATCAATGGGTGGCCTTATGGCAATCCTTTTTCAAAAGCAGGAAGATGCACGACAAAAATTTCACAAAACATTCCGCTCATTTGATAATGATGAGACCAATCAGCTGTTTCATGAGCTTCTATCAAACAAAAACTGAGTGCTGATTTCAGCCGATGATCTCATGATAACCTGAAATATTTTTATCAGTTAACAATCGATCTTTTTTATGCTGTCAGTGATTGAAAACAATGGTACCGAACCAGCGCCTAATTTTTTTAATACATCCTTGTATGTCAACAGGGAATTGAGCTGGATTGATTTCAATCAGAGGGTACTTGAGGAAGCACTTAATCCAGAAGCTCATCCGCTTCTGGAACGGGTAAAATTTATATCGATTTTCAGCTCAAACCTCGATGAATATTTTATGATCCGGGTTGCGGGTATCGAGAATCAGTATGAAGTCGGTATTCAGGAGCGGACAATCGACGGGTATACTCCAGCTGAACAGCTCGACAAGATCCGTACGATGGTTCTGCAGCAGCTCACCGAGCGTAATAACTGCTTTTATAATGACATCCTGCCAGCCTTGAAAAAGGAAGGCATCGAGTTTCTTCGGGTATCAGAGCTCTCAGCAATCGAGCAGCATGCCCTGAGTCATTATTTCCGAAAAGAAATTTATCCCGTACTCACACCTCTGGCTTTCGATACAGGCCATCCCTTTCCTTTTATGTCGAACCTCTCGCTGAACCTCGCCATCGAACTGGAAGATGAGGGGAGCAGTTCACTGAAGTTTGCCCGAGTGAAAGTTCCGAGCATCCTTCCGCGTCTTCTGCGACTCAACGATATCAAGGGGTTCACCGACGGTGACGGGATCATCCGTTTTATCTGGCTTGAGGATCTTATTGAAAGCAATCTTTCACACCTCTTTCCAAAGATGAAAATTGCAAAATCGCATCTCTTCAGATTGATTCGCGATGCTGATATTGAAATTGAGGAAGATGAAGCTGGTGATCTGCTGAAGACCATTGAGCAGGGACTCCGGTCACGTCGTTACGGCAAAGTTGTCCGGCTCGATATCACCCCGGCAATGCCTCAGCCGGTAAGAAAACTGCTCATAAAAAATCTCGATGTTGCCCAGCGAAACGTCTATGAAATAGACGGGGCACTCGGGCTCAGCTGTCTTATTGATCTTCTGAAGATAGATCGACCGACCCTGAAAGATGAGCCTTTTGTGCCCAAGAACCGGATTGAAGATCAGTTCAGTACGGATATTTTCAGTGCCATAAGAGCTAAAGATCAACTGCTGCATCATCCATACGACTCGTTTCAGACGGTCGTTGATTTTATCAACCAGGCGGCCGTTGATCCTGATGTTCTTTCAATCAAGCAGACACTTTACCGGGTAGGAAGTAATTCACCAATTGTCAAGGCATTGATGAAGGCGGCTGAAAGGGGCAAACAGGTTGCCGTTCTTGTTGAACTCAAAGCAAGATTTGACGAAGGAAACAACATCGTCTGGGCTCGGGCTCTTGAAGATGTCGGAGCGCATGTAGCCTACGGTTTGCCTGGCCTGAAAACCCATGCAAAACTTACCCTGATTGTTCGCCGTGAGCAAAACAAACTGAAACGATATCTGCATCTTGGTACAGGAAACTACAACCCTTCAACAGGAAAAATGTATACGGACTACAGTCTCTTTGTAGCCAACGAACAACTTGCCAATGAAGTGGCAGAACTTTTCAATGCCTTGACAGGCTATTCAAAACATACCGCGTATAAAAAGCTGCTTGTCTCGCCGATCAACACCAGGGAGAGGCTTATCGAAATGATTGATCGTGAAGTTGAGTGGTGCAGGCAGGCAGGAAAGGGAAGAATAATTATGAAAATGAATTCCCTTGTGGATGCCAGAACCATACGGGCACTCTACAGGGCATCCTGTGAAGGCGTCACCATCGATCTTATTGTTCGCGGGATCTGCTGCCTGAAGCCAGCAATCCCTGAGATAAGTGATAATATCCGGGTTATCAGCATCATTGGCCGTTTTCTTGAACACAGCCGTGCATACTTCTTTCACAATGGGGGCAAAGAGGAGCTTTATCTCGGCAGTGCCGATATCATGCCGAGAAACCTTGATGACCGGGTAGAAACAATTTTTCCTGTGTTTGACAAATCACTCATTCAGGTGGTCAAAGCAAATCTTGAGCTGATGCTGAGCGACAATGTCAAAGCATGGGAAATGAAACCTGATGGCCTATACTCCAGAATTAATAATGCAGAACCGAAAATAAACAGTCAGGCTCTCTTTTTAAACCACTCGGGCCCAGTCTCTGCCGAACTTCAAGCCTTATTGTTCAGAACTCCTGTAACGAATCAAAGTCCATCAAACTCCTGAATTAATCAAATCGAGGTTTGATTCCCTTGATATCATGGTAAGAAACGACACCAAGCAAGTGATCACTCTCATCGGTTATGGGGATAGCACGGAAGGAGTAACGCTCAAACATATCAAACGCATCCTGCAGGGTTTCATCCTGAGTGAGAGTAATGAGGCTATCGGTCATAATCTCACCAAGTGTCTGGTTCGGCTCAGCGGCAATCAACTCCCTTAAATCGACAACGCCCTGCAAGATATTCTCTTCATTGACAACATAGACATACATGATGACATCCATATCGCCTGCAACGTCACGATAATTGGTAATGACATCCCTCACGACAGTGTCGTGTTGTCGTTTGATAACCTGCTGTGTAGCATAGAGCATGATGTTTTCATCGTGCTTATCGATCATCTGCTGTACCCTCTCTTTGTTTTCACTGTCAACAAACTCAATCATCTCATCAGCTTCCGAAGCAGGCAATGCTGAAAGAATATCGGCGACCTGCGCAGGACTCATGTCGTTGATCAGTTCGGCAGCTCGTCCTTTTTCCATTGATCTGATAAGCTCACGCTGTACTCGCGGTTCAACCTCTTCGAGGGTATCGGATGCCAGTTCCGGCTCAATCTGATTGAATACAGCCATACGCTGGCTGCCTTCCAGCTCCTCGAGAATATCAGCCAGATCGACAGGATGGATGTCGTTGATATTTTCC
>CAINOO010000383.1 GCA_903851535.1 uncultured Chlorobiaceae bacterium
CCCATGTCACTTTTCCAGAACCGTTTTCTTGAACGACGGATATACCAGTTTGAAAGATCATCAACAGTAAAATCGTTGATCAGCCTTGCGGCTCCTGTAAGGTCATACTGCTCCATACGCATACGCACACCGTCAACAAGGGTGTTGAGGCAGGAAAGCACCCAGCGATCGAGCTCGGAACGCTCATGAACAGGAATGACAGGTTCAGCAAAGGTAAAGTGATCGACGTTGGCATACAGCACAAAAAAATTGTAACTGTTGATGAAGGCACGGAAAAACTTGCGCTGCTCCTCCTCAATCTCAGCCGTATTGAACGATTTCGGTCTCCAGGGAGGGCTGCTCACCATCAGATACCAGCGAAGCGCATCGGCGCCGTAACGCTCCATCGTCTCAAACGGATCAACCACATTGCCTTTCGACTTCGACATTTTCTGGCCACTTTTGTCGAGAATATGGCCATTGACAATCAGGTTTTTATAGGCAGGCTTGTCGAAAAGAAGCGTGGCAATGGCGTGCAGGGTATAGAACCACCCCCTCGTCTGATCGACCCCCTCAGCAATGAAATCGGCCGGAAAAGAGGCATCGAACTCTTCGCGATGCTCAAAGGGATAGTGCAGTTGGGCAAAAGGCATGGAGCCACTGTCGAACCAGACATCAACCAGCTCGGGTGTCCGGTTAAAGCGCTTGCCATCCCGGATAAAGTAGATCCGGTCAACGAAAGGCTTGTGCAGATCGAGTTCCACCAGCCCCCTGTCGAGCGCCTCTCCAAGGAGGAGTTGCTGACTGTCAATATCAATAAATCCCTCGCGCAGTTCTGCCACTGAACCAACGGCAAACATTTTTCCTGAAGAGGCATCATCACCGATAGCAAAATCTTCCGAAACCCAGAGAGGCAGTGGAGAGCCCCAAAAACGTTCGCGTGAAAGCGCCCAGTCCTTGTTATCTTCAAGCCAGTTGCCGAAACGCCCCGAACCAATCTCGGGCGGGCACCAGTTGATGGTTTTGTTGAGTTCCACCATGCGCTCCGCAATTGCCGTCGTGCGGATATACCATGACTCCCGTGCATAATAGATCACCGGCACATCATAACGCCAGGAGTAGGGGTAGGTGTGGGTAATCATCTCCTTGCGATACAATTTCCCGGCATCCTTGAGCTGACGAATAACAAGGCTGTCGGTATCCTTGAAAAACATGCCATCATAATCGCTCACCTCGGCCGTAAAGCAGCCGTTGCGGCCAACCGGCTGGAGCATCGGCAAATCATATTTTTTGGCAACCTCATAGTCATCCGCGCCGAAAGCCGGGGCGATATGCACAATACCGGTACCATCTTCGGTTGAAACAAACGAGCCAGATGTCACATACCAGCACTTTTTTTCAGGGTGCATATAGGTGAACAGCGGTTCATAGTCGAGCCCCTCCAGATCGCGCCCTTTCAGTTCAGAAACCACGCTCCAGAGCGACTCCCCCTCGTCGTTCTTCTCAAGCAACACCTTCATGCGCGACTTTGCCAGAATCAGCACCTCTCCGCTCTCACGGTGTGCAACCTTGACATAGTCAATATCGGGGCCCACACAAAGGGCTACGTTTGAAATCAGTGTCCAGGGTGTCGTCGTCCAAACCAGCAGCGACTCAGCAGAATCCTTGATCCGGAATTTCACATAAATGCTCGGATCGGTCACCTCTTTGTAACCGAGGGCAAGCTCATGCGAACTGAGCACCGTCTCCGACTTGGGATCCTGCGGCACAATTTTATAATCCTTGTAGATGAGCCCTTTGTCGAAAATCGTTTTCAGCGCCCACCAGACCGACTCGATATAATCGTTGGTGCAGGTAATATACGGGTGCTCCATATCGACCCAGTATCCCATCCGCTCGGTCAATTTTCCCCACCCTTCACGGTTATCGTCGATATGGTGGTAAACCAGAGCCTTGGCCTCGGCATTAAACTCGCCATCGCCATAAGCAACAACCTGCGCCTTGTTCTTCAGGCCAAGCTTCTTTTCGACGGAAATCTCAACCGGCAAACCATGCGTATCCCATCCCGCCTTGCGCGGCACCCGGTACCCCTGCATGGTCTTGTAGCGGCAAACCACATCCTTTATGGTACGGCTGAAAACATGATGAACTCCCGGCTTGCCGTTGACCGTCGGAGGACCTTCATAAAAAGAGTAAACCCGGTCTCCCGGTTTTTCTTCAAGGCACTTGTGAAAAATTCCATGTTCATTCCAGTAAGCCAAAACTTCCGCCTCGACAGCACTGTAGGGTACACTGGAGGGATACTCAACAAATTTAGCGTCCATAATTCTTCAAAATCATTCAAATCAAAAACAAGCACGATGGCCTGTTATTATAAAAAAAGCAACCATAACCAGAATATCGGGATTAAAACAGCACAGGCAAGCCTCTCAATAACGGAAAAGCTTGCCTGAAAACACTTATGGAACAATGCCTGGCTGCAAAACGCCCCCGCCAACACCTCCCGACGCTTACTTCTTGCTGCCGAGTGTCGTATTTACCCCTTCAAGGACCTGTTTTGCCACCACAGCCATCGAATCAAGCGTCTGCGCAACAATCTTGCTCATCGGCTCAATCGTACTGTCAAGAAAAGTGCCTACACTGACAAAAAGCATTGACATGTCACCAGTCAAAGCACCGCGATCCTGCTGCTCCTGTCCGGAAGTTTTCGTTTCTTCAGCCATAGTACACTGCTATTTAGGTTTGCCGATAACTAAACAATTTTGAAAAGGTAATATTTTAAATCAACCTTTCAAAGCAAATCAGCCAACGCACACCAAATCGCATACCCTGCCATTCGCCCCTTCAGAAAGGGTCGCGCTTCGCCCTACTGGCGCCCATACCGATCCTCGACCCGGACAATATCATCCTCGCCCAGATAACTGCCCGACTGAACCTCAATCAG
>CAINOO010000384.1 GCA_903851535.1 uncultured Chlorobiaceae bacterium
GTCTGAAGTTCTATAGCCTGGTCATAACTTGCAAGAGCATCCCCAAAACGCTTCAAGCCCTGCAGTGCCATGCCACGATTTGAGTATGCCTCGGCATAGTCAGGTTGACGTTCTATCGCCTTGTCATAACTTGCAAGAGCCTCCCCAAAGCGCTTCAATCCCTGCAATGCAAGTCCACGATTTGAGTATGCCTCTGCATTGCCAGGTTGAAGCTCTATCGCCTTGTCATGACTTGCAAGAGCCTCATCGAAACGCTTCAAGCCGTGTAATGCATTGCCGCGATTTGAATATGCCTCAGCATAATCCCGTTTAACGGCAATCGCCTTGTCATAACTCAGCAACGCCTCTTCATACCGTTTCAAATCCTGTAACGCATTCCCACGATTTGAGTATGCCTCCGCATAATCAGGTTTGCATACCAATGCCTTGTCATAACTCAAAACGGCCTCTTCATAGCGTCTCAACTTTTTTAAAACAACACCACGATTCGAGTGTGCCTCGGCATAGTCCGGGTTGAGTGCTATCGCCTTGTCATAACTCAACAACGCCTCTTCATACCGCTTCAACTCCTTCAACGCATTGCCACAATTATTGAGTACCCCCGGGTGATCAGGATTGATGGCAAGGGCCTCGTCAAATAACGAAACTGCTTCCAAAAAATTCTTTTTTTGGGCTGCAATCGTTGCGATAAGCTGCATTGCATCAAAATGACGGGGCTGTGAGAGCAAAATCTCCCGATATAACGCTTCTGCTTCATCAAAACGACCCTGCTGATGAAGGGTCAACGCCGACTGCAACAAGGTAGCATGATCAATTGTAGCCGCAGAGAGAACGACAGATTGACCACCTTTCGGAGCAGAGACTCTCCGATTCTTCTGCAGTTCACTCTTGAAACCAGTAATGGATGGTTCGACAAAAATATGTTCCGGAGGCAAATCAGCCTGATATCGCTCATACATCGTACGGTAAGCCTCTTCGATGTGATGGGTAAAGAGCTGCGTATCAAACAGGGGGGTCGTGAAACGGTTTTGCTCCAGCTTATGGCGGATAGTGCCCAACTTTTCCGGATTGGTGGCAAGCTCAATTGCACGTGCCTCATACTCTGCCTGGGTTGAGGTAATGAGTTCCGGCAACTGGATGGCATTGAGCAAGCTTGCCGCAACACGGCTCGCAAATGACTCACCCATGCAGGTCAACACCGGCAATCCCGCCCACAGGGCATCACTTGCCGTCGTACCCGCGTTATAGGGAAGCGTGTCGAGAAAGAGATCGGCGACACGATATCTTGCCAAATGGTCTGGCAGGGGTAACCGTTTTCCGAAAATCAGCCGTTCACTCTCCACTCCCCTCAACTCCGCCTCCTTCTTCAAATGAGCAACGGCGGAATCAGTATCCGCATAGAGAAACAAAACGCTTCCCTCTACCTGCCGAAGGATGCGCATCCACCCATCAAAAGTGGCGGGAGTAATTTTATAATTGTTGTTGAAACAGCAGAAAACAAAACCCTTCGGTGGCAATCCGCACTCTTCCCGGGTAAAGAGCCTGTCGGCAATACGGCGCTTTGTGTCGTTTACCTGATAACTCGGCAAGTAAACAATCTTTTCAGTATAATGTTGTCGACTTTTCTCTGGAATAATCGTGGAATCGGCTATCAGATAGTCAATGTAGGCAGCACCCATCGTGCCAAGATAACCAATATAGCTGACCTGTATCGGCGCTGCCCGCAGGGCAAATATACCGGTGCGAGAATCTGTCGTGAATCCTCCCAGGTCAATGGCAATAGCAATTTCAAGACTTCTGGAAAGCTTTGCAACTTCCCTGTCAGAGAGGTTTCGTACGTCAAGAAAGCGGTCAAAGGCAACTTCAATCCGTTCTCTCATTTCATCCTTTTTTTCAGGACCAAACGAGAATGCAATAATCTCAAATCTCTCCCGATCATGCAGTTCGAACAGCTCTGCTGTCAAAAATGAGACGGGATGGTTGCAGAAATCGGCAGAATAATACCCTATGCGAATTTTTTCACTCTGCTCACGCTTTAGAGGTTTCGAAAGCAGATGACTTTCAGGAAAGTCGCATTGAATATAAATCAACGCCGCATTTTTCTGCAAAGAGGGCGAATCTTTGACCGCAAGGAGAGGAAATGGGAGCGACGCCTTTTCCCAGCACCCTATTTTTTCTGTAAGTAGCTTGATATGATCATCAAAAGCGCTCCAGTCACAAAGGTGCATTTTCGTATGCACATATTGTCCAAACAGATAATGATTATCCGGCTGGATTTCAAGAGCCCTGACATAACTCAGCAACGACTCTTCATAGCGTTTTATAGCAAACAGGGTATTCCCGCGATTATTGTTGGCATCTGCATAATCAGCTTTGAGTACGATAGCCTGATCATAACTCAGCACCGCCTCTTCATAGCGCATCAGCTCATGTAATGCAATACCACGATTAGAATAGGGCTCCGCACAATCAGGGTTAAGCGCTATAGCCCGATCATAACTCGCCAGCGCTTCACCGTATCGTTTCATCCCCATTAAAGCGTTCCCTCGATTTGAGTAAGCCTTTTCATGATCAGGACTGAGGGCAATCGCCTTATCATAACTTACCAGCGCCTCTTCGTACCGCGTCAACCCTTGTAAAGCAACACCTCGATTGGAATGGGCGTCAACCGAGTCCGGCTTACGTACAAGAACATTGTCACAACTCGCCAACGCATCTTCGTATCGCTTCAACGCAAAGAAGATGATACCACGACAAGCATGAGCCTCTACACTATCAGGTTTGCGTGCAAGGAGCTTATCGTAACACAACAACGCATCTTCATATCGCTTCAACACCTTCAACGCAGCACCTTGACAAAGGTAAACCTCAACACAGTCCGGCTTGAGCACTATAGCCCTTTCATAACTCGCTACTGCCTCTTCATATCGTCTCAACTCCTGTAGCGCAACACCACGATTGTAGTAATTATCCGCATAATCAGGCATGAAGATTATAGCCTGGTCATAACTCGCTACAGCCTCTTCATATCGTTTCAGACCCTTTAACGTATTGCCCTGGTTACAGTAGGCCTCAGCATAATCAGGCATAAGCACAAGAGCTTTACCGTAACTCAACAAAGCCTCTTCGTATCGTTTCAACTCCTTCAACGCATTGCCCCGATTATTCCAGGAGGTTGCGTGATCAGGATTAATGGTGAGCACCTGGTCAAATAATGCAAGTGCATCGACTGAATTATTTTTTTGCGCCGCAATGGTTGCAAGAAGCTGCAACGCATTAAAGTGGCGAGGCTGTGAACGCAAAATCTCCCGGTACATCGCTTCAGCTTCATCCAACTGGCCCTGTTGATGGAGCGTCAATGCGGCATGCAACATGGCAGCAAGGACACCTCCCCCGGTTTGAGGAAGATCGACAGATTGAGCATCTTCGGGTGCAGGAACCCGGCAATCCTGCATCAGCTTCGCTTTACTGATAGAGGGTTTGATAGAGAGATGAGCAGGCAACAAATCAGCCAGATATCGCTCATACATCATCCTGTAAGCCTCTTCAAGGTGCAGGGTAAAAAGTTGCGTATCAAACAACGGAGTCGTCAGCCGGTTCAGCTCAAGCCTACGGCGAATCTGACCCAGCTTTTCCGGATTGGTGGCAAGGTCAATGGCAAGCGCTTCATACTCTTCCTGTGTCGTGGTAATGAGTTCCGGCAACTCAATGGCATTGAGCAGACTTGCTGCAACACGGCTCGCAAATGACTCTCCCCTACAGGTTAACACCGGCAATCCCGACCACAGGGCATCACTTGCCGTGGCCCCCGCGTTGTAGGGAAAGGTATCCAAAAAGAGATCAGCGACACGGTATCGTGCCAAATACTCTGGCAACGGTAATCGTTTACCGAAAATCAGCCGTTCTGCATGCACTCCCCTTGATTCAGCCTCCTTTTTCAAATTGGCCACGGCTGCACTATTGCGTTCATACAGAAACAGGACACTGCCCTCAACCTGCTTCAGTATGCGCATCCAACAGCCAAAAGTACCTGGCGTAATTTTATAATTATTGTTGAAACAGCAGAAAACAAAGCCCTTCGCGGGCAATCCACACTCTTCACGGGTAAAGTGCTTGTCGGCAATACGACGCTTTGTATCATTCACCTGATAGCTGGGAAGATATGCGATCTTTTCGCTATAGTATTGCTGGTTCTGCTCCGGAACAAGTGTCGGATCGGCAATAAGATAGTCAATGAAATCTACACCCATCGTACCAAGATAGCCAATGTAACTGACCTGTATCGGTGCTGCCCGCAAGGCAAATATACCGGTGCGGGAATATGCCGTGAATCCTCCCAGGTCAACAGCGACATCAATCCCAAGGCTTCTGGAAAGCGTTGCAACTTCCATATCAGAGAGATCTTGTACGTCGACAAAGCGGTCAAAGGCGACTTCAACCCTTTTTCTCATTTCATCCTGTTTATCAGGCCCAAAGGAGAAGGCAACAATCTCAAATTCATCCCTGTGGTGTAATTCGAACAACTCTGCTGTCAAAAAAGAGACCGGATGATTCCAGAAATCTGCAGAAAAATAGCCAATACGAATTTTATCATGCCTTTCACGCTTTGGAATTTCAGGAAGCGAATGACGTTCAGGAAATTTTTCTTGCGCATAGATCAATGCTGCCTCTTGCTGTAAAAAGGGAGAGTCGGTCATTGAAAGAACAACAAAGGGCGATGATGCTTTGTCGTGACGTTCTATTTTTTCAGCAAGTTGCTTGATATGATCATCAAAATCAATCCAGTCTGAAATATGCATGCGGTAATGCAAGCACTGACCAAACAAAAAGCCATAGTCAGGCATGTATGCAAACGCCTTGTCCAAATTAGCAAGCGCCTCTTCGTAGCGCTGCATTTTTATTAAAACAAGAGCACGATTATAGTGCGCACGGACAAAATCAGGCTTAAGGGCAAGAGCCTTGTCATAACTCAAAACCGCCTCACTGTCGCGCATCAATACATCCAGGGCAACACCACGATTAACATGTAATACTTCATGTTCAGGCTTGATTGCCAGAGCCCTGTCATAACTGGCCAACGCATCACCATATCGGCGGAGATCCTGCAACACGTTACCAAGATTGCCGTGAAACTCGGCATTTTCAAAATTGAGTGTTATTGCCCTCTCATAACACAATACAGCATCTTCATTCCGTTTGAGCTTCTGTAACACAACACCACAACGGAAGTACGCTTCAGCATAGTCCGGCCTGATTGCCAAGACACTCTCATAACTTCCCAGTGCCTCTTCATCACGCTGCAACTCCTCTAAAGCCACTCCACGACTGTAGTACGCTTCAGCATAGTCCGACTTGATTTCCAGGGCTCTCTCATAACTCGCCAGAGCCTCTTCATAGCGCTTCAGCTCCTGTAACGCAACGCCACGACTGAAGTGCGCCTCAGCGTAATCCGGCTTGATTGTCAGGGCACTCTCATAACTCACCAGCGCCTCCCCATAACGCTGCAACTCCATCAACGCATTGCCTCGATTATAGTAAGCTGCCGTATAACCAGACCTCAGTGTAATCACCCTGTCATAGCTTGCCACAGCCTCTTCATAGCGCTTCAACTCCTTTAATGTCACTCCATGATTATAAAATGCATCCGCATAATCAGGTTTCGCAACTATAGCCTTCTCATAACTCGCCAAAGCCTCTTCGTATCGCGACAACTCCTTCAACGCATTGCCACGATTATTCCATGACATTGGATGAGCTGCATTGATGTCAAGTGCCTGGTCAAACAAATCAACCGCTTCACGGGAGTTCTTTTTCTGTGCAGCAACAGATGCAAGAAGCTGCAACGCATCAAAGTGGCGGGGCTCTGAGAGCAAAATCTCCCGGTACAACCCTTCAGCTTCATCCAACTTGCCCTGTTGATGCAACGCCAATGCCGACTGCAGCCTGGCAGCATGCACATCTCTTGACAGAACAGTAACGCCAGATGTAGCAGCACTCCTCTTGCCATACCCTGCAATTGGAGAAGTGCTCTCTTCAACCGATACCCGCCTCATTTTTTTGTTTTCCGATGGAAGTGATGGTTCAACAACAAGATGATCTGGCGGCAAATCAGCCAGATATCGCTCGTACATCACCCTGTAAGCCTCTTCGATGTGTTTGGTAAAAAGTTGCGTATCAAACAACAGTGTCGTAAATCTGTTCTGCTCCAGCTTGCGACGAATCTGACCAAGCTTTTCCGGGTTGGTGGCAAGGTCAATAGCAAGCGCCTCATACTCTTTCTGTGTTGAGGTAATGAGCTCTGGCAACTGCATGGCATTGAGCAGGCTTGCCGCCATCCGACTGGCAAATGATTGACCCATGCAGGTCAACACCGGCAATCCCGCCCACAGGGCATCACTTGCCGTGGCCCCCGCATTGTAGGGAAATGTGTCCAAAAAGAGATCGGCGACACGATATCTCGCCAAATACTCCGACCGGGGGAGCCGTTTTCCGAAAATCAGCCGTTCAGAATGTACTCCCCTTGACTCTGCCTCCTTTTTCAAATTGGCCGCAACGGAACGGTTACGCTCATAAAGAAACAGGACACTGCCATCAACCTGCTTCAGTATACGCATCCATCCATCAAAAGTTTCAGGAGTGATTTTGTAATTATTGTTGAAACAGCAGAAGACAAAGCCCTTTTCCGGTAAACCCAACTCTTGACGGGTAAACACGTTGTCGGCAACAGTGCGCGTTGTATCATTCACCTGATAACTCGGCAAATACGCTATTTTCTCACTATAATAGTGTTGATTTTCCTTCGGTACCAGTGTCGCATCGGCTATCAGATAATCAATGAAAGACGCACCCATCGTACCAAGATATCCCAGATAACTGAGCTGTACCGGTGCTGCCCGCAAGGCAAATATACCGGTCCGGCAGTCTGTCGTGAATCCTCCCAGGTCAATGGCAATATCAATTTCAAGACTTCTGGAAAGCTTTGCAATATCCAGGTCAGAGAGGTCTCGGACATCAATAAAACGGTCAAATGCAACCTCAACCCGCTCTCTCATTGCATCCTTTTTTTCAGGCCCAAAGGAGAATGCAAAAAGCTCAAATTCATCCTTGTGATGCAATTCAAACAACTCTGCTGTCAAAAAAGAGAGCGGATGATTATTAAAATCAGCAGAGAAATAGCCGATACGGATTTTCTCATGCCTCTCCCGTCTGGAAATTTCCGGAAGAGTGTGACGTTCAGGATATGTCTCTTGCACGTAGACCATTGCTGCCTCTTGCTGTAAAGAGGGAGAATCAGCCACGACAAGAACCGTAAAGGGTAATGATGCTTTTTCATGGCGCTCTATTTTTCCGGCAAGTTGATGAACGTAACCATCAAAAGAACGCCAGTCACACATCTGCATCCTGCAATACAAACATGTGCCCGACAAAAAATTATAGTCAGGCATTAGTTCAAGAGCCCGCTCATAACTCAGCAACGCATCTTCGTACCGCATCAACTCCTGTAACGCATTTCCACGATTATTGTACGTCTCTGCATCATCCGGCTGAAGCTCAATTGCCTTGTCATAACTCAGCAACGCCTCTTCGTAACGCTTCATTTCGAGCAACACATCCGCACGATTATTGTGCGCTGCAGCATTGCCGGGCTTGAGTACAAGAGCCCGATCGCAACTCGCCAATGCCTCTTCATAGCGCTTCAACGCCTGTAACACATTACCACGATTATTATAAGCATCAGCATAGTCTGCATAAAGAGCTATGGCCCTGTCATAACTTGCCAATGCCTCTTCATAGCGCTTCAAATCCTTCAACACATTGCCACGATTATTGAGCACAAAGGGGTTTGTGGGATTGATGATGAGCGCCTGATCAAACAACGCAAGAGCTTCAAGAGAATTCTTTTTCTGTGCAGCAACAGATGCCAGAAGCTGCAGTGCATCAAAGTGGCGAGGATACGAGCACAATATTTCGCGGTACAATGCTTCAGCTCCGTCCAATTGGCCTTGCTGATGCAATGCCAGTGCCGACCGTAACAGGGATCCGTTACGATCACTCTTTGGCGGAATGGCCGTTTCGGAGGCAACAACACCACCCTTGCCATGCTTCGAAATTGTGGCTCTGCGATGCTTTCTGCTATGCGTCATTGAGGATGCTGGAATAGGAAGCTATTTTCTGATATGGCTGATAGCATCAGCCTGCTGTGTAAAGAGATCGGTAAAAATACTCATAACCGTACGCCTCCTCACCTTGATATTCATCGACACCGACATACCCGACTGAAGAAATATTTTTCGGCCATGAACCTCCAGATACTGGCGTTCAAGCGCGACCTTGACAGGGAAGTGATAGAATTTGATGATATCGTCGGGAGCAAGCACATCAGAACCAACCTGGATAACCTTCCCCTTGATGACACCAAACTCTGCTGAGGGAAAGGCATCGAGCCGCACATCCACCGGCAGTCCCTCAACGACGAACCCGATATCCTGATTTGAAATAAAAGCCTTGGTCGTCAGATTGTCATCAGGAACAACTTTGAGAATCACCTGTCCGGAGCTGACAATCGTCCCCTTTTTTACCTGAAGATCAAACACCGTACCACCGACCGGCGCTGTTATCGACTCATACCCTGTAGCCTGACCGGTCATATAGCGCTGTTTGTTGATCTGCTCGGAGAGGTCAGCAATCTGCGCCTGAAGCTTCAACACATCAAGTTTTTTCTGTTCAACCTCAAATTGAGAAACGGCAGAAGTCCTGAGAAGAGAACGCAGTCTCCCCAGCAGCACCGACTCTGTTGCATACTGCTGGCGGGCATTGTCGAGATTAATCTGCAGCGACTTGAGCTTCGACTCCTCACCAACCGACAAAACAGGAACCATCTCAAGCAGCACCTCCCCCTTTTTGACCCGCTGCCCGTCCTCAACACGCAAAGCACTCACCTCGCCCTCAATAGCCGCCTGCACCTTCTTGACTTCACCAGTCGGCTCAAGCTTTCCCGCTGCAGGAATAGTAACGTCTATTTCAGCAAATGAAGACCAGACAATAAAACCGAAAAATGCAAGGACAAGAATCCAGAGTATCGCCCTCGGCACAAAGAGAGACTGGCTGAACACCTCTCCCTGACCAATCAGCTCATCAACAAATGGATTTTTCATCAGCAGCTCCCCTCCATGACAGGAATTGAAAACGATTGCTTCTGAAACAGCGAATAATAACGCCCCTTTCTCTCCATAAGATCATCATGGGTACCA
>CAINOO010000385.1 GCA_903851535.1 uncultured Chlorobiaceae bacterium
AAGTATTCGGTTTTGCATGAAAGCAGGCAGATATTTGCCTCGAAATATCTCAAATTCCTTCCGACGGAAGAGGAACTTCGACTGGAAATCGAAAAGGAACGGCGGCTGATTGAAGCGAATCTGGCTGACCGAAAATAAATCACATCCTTCGATGAAAACAGCCCAAGTAATACAGATTAGCCACATACACAATCAAGCCCGGCAATACGAAGAGAGGAGTAACACGTTATGACGCAAGCAGGAAGTAAACTGTTCAAATCTGCACAACAGGCGCGAGCCTATGCTTTAGACCCCAAAATAAATGACAGTAACCCTTCAAGCCATACACGCAGACATTACGAAACTTGAAGTCGACGTGATCGTCAATGCCGCCAATTCCTCGCTGCTGGGCGGTGGGGGCGTGGATGGCGCAATACATCGTGCCGCTGGCCCCGATCTGATACACAAATGCAGCCTTCTCGGAGGTTGCAAGACTGGCGAAGCGAAGGTAACCAAGGCCTACCGGCTTCCAGCAAAGTTTATCATCCACACGGTTGGGCCAGTCTGGCGTGGCGGCACACATGGCGAACCAGAACTTCTCGCCTCATGCTACGCAAAGTCGATTGAACTCGCCATTGCAAAGTCAGCCCGATCAATAGCTTTCCCAAGCATAAGCACCGGCATCTACGGCTACCCAATTAAGCAAGCTGCCCGCATTGCAGTGGACACGGTATATGCCATTGTGAGCAGGCAGAATATCCTGCATGACGTGGTCTTCTGCTGCTTCTCAGAGGGCGATCTGAAAGTCTATGAAAACGCACTCCGCGAAGGCGGCACTCTGCTCCCGCCATAATATTTTCGGAAAACAGAGTTCTTCTTGTTTTAATGAGTAGTTTCGGCTGACAGTTGATTCTATTGAAGAGAACAGATTTGTACCGCTGGAATTATGCCCACTACACCTCGTGACTTGCTTAAAGGCTTGCTCGAATATATCGAAGAGCAAGCAAAAAATATTGACCCGAAAGGGTATCATCTCTCCGCCGCGAAAGGCTTTGTTCATCGTAATACCGACTTGACTGGACTCCCCGGCCTTGAATTCGATCTTCGCCCCGAGGGCGACCACATCTGGCTGCATCTGGCGCGCCTCGAAGCCGACCGTCCCCCAGCTCTCCCTGACCTTTTCAAAGGACTGTTCATTATCAGTAACGACCCGTTTGGCGAACCGCCTGCATTGGATGAAAGCCATCTGGTCACATGGATTGCCCAGCATGAATCCAAGCCTGATCTTCTGCTGGCAGAAACTGAGCAAAAGCTACAACAAGAGGAATTAAGGCAGAAAGCCCAAGCGGCTCTCCTGGAATATTTGCTTCAATGGCAAGCCTGGGCTGAGGGCGAGCGTCCGCGTCGCAAGAGCATCTCCCTCTACGGCGATCTGTTCGCCTTGAAGTACCAGATTGAGGCCGAAGAAACCATCAAACCTCAAGAACTCGTTTGGGGCATAGGCGTTGCGTCATGGCAGATTCCGTTCGAAGAAAGCACTGTCAGCTTTGAATATCCGTTGCTTACTCAAGCCGTCGAAATTTCCATAGAGGAAAAAAGCATGGCGCTGGAGGTTCGCCCCCGATCGACCGATACACGGGTTGAAATGGATGTGTTCGTTGCCTGCTCGCTCCCCGGGGCTGCAAATGTTGAGTTCGCTATCAAGGATCATCTCCAAAAACATAACGAGAGTCCTGTTACCCCATTTGATGCTTCGAGCTATACCGATGTGCTCAAACTTGCCGCATCAAACCTGGATTGCAACGGCAGCTATCGAGAGCTGCTTGCAACGGGAGAGCCTGTTCCTGCACCGCCCACCGACTTGATTGTTACGGATGGCTGGGCACTGCTTTCACGTCCAAGAACTACCCACTATCTGACGGATGACCTGAAACGCCTGAAGCAGAAGCTGGAGACTGGATGCGATATTCCACCTGGCCCGCTTGCCCTTGTAACTCCGCCTTCCGACGAGCCCGTTGCATTCGAGGCCATTCATTTTCGGGGGCTTTCAAGTCGTGGATCAGGTCACGGCGAGGTAGAAGAGCTTTATTTTCCCCTGCCCTACAATGAAGAGCAGGTCACCATTGTTCAACGGCTCGAAAAAGCTGCGGGCGTAGCTGTACAAGGCCCGCCCGGCACCGGCAAGACACACTCTATTGCCAATATTATTTGCCACTATCTGGCGACTGGCAGACGGGTACTTGTCACCTCACGTGGAGAGCCTGCGCTTGAAGTGCTCCAATCCAAAATACCCGAGGAAGTCCGCGCCCTGACCGTGGCGCTCATGGCCAGCGACCGTGAAGGTGTCCGCCAGTTTCAGGCATCAATCGAAGCAATTCAACATCAGGTATCCCAGCTTAATCCGGAACAGACGCAACAGGAAATTGCAACACTGAAAAGCACCATTGATCGCGCCCACCACGAACTTGCCTCCATTGACACGCGCATTGATGAAATTGCCATTGCACAGCTTTCAGAGGTGGAAATTGATGGCGTACCGATGCGCGCACAGAAACTTGCGGAGTTGGTTACTTTCGGATTGGAACAGCATGGCTGGTTTGATGATGACATTACACTATTACCGGAAAATGCGCCCCCTCTGACCGAGGAGGAGGCTGGAAAACTGCGTGAATCGCGGCGAAAGGTTGGTCATGATTTGGTGTATGTACAGGCCAACTATCCGTCGGCAGACTCACTTCCTGCAACAACTGAAATTGCCGAACTGCATGAAGCACTCTCCAGTATAAAGAAGATTGATGCGGAGATTGAGCGTGGCGAGCTTCTTGAATTGAAGGCAACAACTGCCGAGGTTCTCATCGCGGCAAGGGATCTTCTTGGGATGGTTGAAGATGCCTGGAGTTTGGCAGAGGAGTTGGAGTCCACCGAAAGCGGCTGGCCCCTTGATTTACGAATCAAATGCAGAATGCCGTCGTTTATCTCCGAACGACAGGCGCTTGAGTCTTTATTTTCAGATATGGCGGCGCTTGTTGTCGCACGCGCTGAATTTCTCAAGCGGCCGGTGGAGTTTCCCGATGCTGGCCTGCGTGCAGTCAAAACCCGGGAAGCTGTTGCCCGCGCAGTCGAGACCGGCAAGCCATTTGGCTTCATCGCTCTTGGAGCCGGAGAGGCAAAAAAGCATCTTGCCATGGTTAAAGTCTCTGGACTCTCCCCTGCATCGACAGATGACTGGGCTCATGTGCAGCGGCACATTGAACTTGACACAACAGTACTCTCTTTCGTGAGCCGATGGAACCAGTTTGCAGACGAGCTTTCCATCCCCCGCCTCGAAGGTGGTATTTCTGCCTTGCGTCGGATCGAGGTGGTTGCCGTCCTTGCAAATAAGGCTCATCGACTGGCGACAGAATTCGATGCCACCTTGCCAAAAAAGGCCGACGCAGTCTTCTGTTCAGCTCCAGCCAAAACATTGCTGGGCGGTTCTGCCGAACTCCATGAAATTAAGAGACAGTTACTGCGCCACCTGACCAAGGCAGAGCTATCGAGAGCAGCAACCCAACTCAGCACGTTTCACGAAAAACTTGCAGGCAAAACAGGACCGGTATCTCTTGCGCTACAACAGTTCGTCGAAAAGCAACTCGGAAATCCGGATATCCCCTCTGAGCGCCTCTCTGCACGGTACGCTGAGTTGGCGGCAGAACTGAGGCGCATTGCCTCTCTGACGGTTGATCTCACGCGAATCAAGGATTCCGCTGCCCGTATTGAACTGGCGGGCGCTCCCAAACTGGCCTCTCGTCTCCGCTCTCAGCCAGTTGAAATGGCTGGCGAAGACACCGTTTTCCCCGTTACCTGGCGGCAAGCATGGAACTGGGCCCGTATTCGAACGTACCTCGACAACATTGAAGCAAGAGATGAATTGCTTGGACTTTCGGCCAGACGCAAAAACCTTGAGGATGGCCTCTCTCGCCTCTACAAAGACTTGGTTTCGAAAGCTGCATGGTTGGCAACCAAACGAAGTGCTACGCCCAAGGTTCTGCAAGCACTTGCGGGCTATGCAACTGCTATCCGCCGTATCGGTCAGGGAACTGGACCAAACGCAACACGGTATCGAAGGGATGCCAGAGAGGCAATGCTGGATGCTGCCGGGGCTGTCCCCTGCTGGATCATGAACCATGCCCGCATATCGGAGTCCATGCCTCCGGATATTGGAGCATTTGACCTTGTCATTGTCGATGAAGCGAGCCAGTCTGATTTATGGGCACTGCCAGCCATTCTGCGGGGCAAAAAGATTCTGGTAGTAGGTGATGACAAGCAGGTATCCCCTGATGGGAGTTTTATCCGGGCTAAGAAAATTGAAGAACTAAAGAATCGATTTCTTTCCGAACAGCCTTACGGGACAGAAATGACACCGGAAAAGTCTCTTTATGATCTGGCGGCCCGCGTATTCGCTGCTGAGCAAGTCATGCTACGCGAGCATTTTCGTTGTGCTCCACCCATCATAGCTTACTCCAATAGGGTGTTTTATGGAGGGGGAATTCAGCCCTTACGTATTCCAAAAGCCTCAGAGCGAATTAACCCGCCACTGGTCGATATTTACGTAAAGGATGGCTTCCGGAACATGCACGGCCATAACGATTACGAAGCTCAAGCCATCGCCGGGGAAATTTCGGCTATTCTGAAAAATGAGGCATTTGCAGGCCGCACGATTGGCGTTGTTTCACTGCTGGGAATGGCTCAAGCCAAACACATTGATTCCATCGTGCGCCAACGATGCGATGCAGCAGAATTACTTCGTCGCAAATTTAAATGCGGCGAGGCCCGAACATTCCAAGGCAGTGAACGCGACATCATGTTCCTGTCGATGGTTGTAGACAACAAAAACTGTCATGCTCTTTCTGGCTTAAAATTTGACCAGCGTTTCAACGTGGCAGCCAGCCGTGCACGAGATCGGATGTATCTGGTTCGCTCCGTAAAAACATCCGATTTGTCGGACAAGGATTTACGCCTCTCCCTGCTCAGCCACTTCAACAAGCCTATGGTGACCGACAATGAGGAAGCAGAAGTGCTCATTGACCAATGCGAGTCCGGGTTTGAACGAGAAGTCTTTTCCAACCTTGCCTCTCGTGGATATCGTGTTATTCCACAAGTGAAAACCGGCGCGTACCGAATCGACATGGTCGTTGAAGGTGCAGGTGATAACCGCCTTGCAATTGAGCTGGATGGCGACGAATACCACGGCCCTGACCGGTGGCCGCATGACATGAACCGGCAGCGTGTCCTCGAACGTGCAGGCTGGGTATTCTGGCGCTGCTTCGCGTCCACATGGTCACTTCATAAAGATGATGTGTTGCAAGAGTTGCTGGCGCGCCTTACGACAATGGGAATTGAACCAATGGGAGCCATGGAACATGCGCCAAGCCTGGTCGAAAAACGGATATGGAAGTTCACGCCCGTGGTAGTCAATGGAGAGGTCGTTGATACAGCCCAAGTGGCATTGGAACTTGCAATTTCAAGCGCGAAGGAGTGAACTTGCGTAAGAAAAACGGGCGCCGGAAAGAATTCTTTTTTAATGCATAAACTGGATTGTTATGCGACTCTCTTGAGAAAAAAAGGTCGTACAGCGCATATTGTGAATTCTATAATAGATTTAAAAATGGGGTGGTAGAGAAAGTTTTATGGTTGCCGTTGTAGAACATCAGAATTTGATATTACGCTGTGCCGGAGACCCCGGTATGGATCTGCAACGGCTCGGCAAGGTCGTGCAACAGGCTGACCAGACCTGCTTTGAGGCCTACGGGGAGACGATTTCCGGGATCCCCTGCCACTCGCCACACTTGCAGCAAACCATCAGCGAAGCCCTTGAATTGATGGCATCGAGCGAGGATGTGATGAGGATTGAAAACGGGAATGGCAAGGCCGCAAGGCACCTGCCGCTGGTGAAGGCTGAGCTTCGGCGACTCAATGCGGCGGAATACATCATTATCGAACATGCCATCTGCCTTGCCTTGGCATGAGTGAAGTGTACCCCAACCGGTAGACAAAAAAGGGGCGGAGGTTACGTGACATGGACCCAAAAAGCGAGATCACTTGGTTTTAAAAACATTCCCGGCGGAGCCAGAGTGCTGACTGCGGGTCTGACTTGCTAAAAAGCGCAGCCATCCAAGAAATGTGTTGCAAAAGTGACCGGAAATGAAGTATCTTTTCGGATACAACATCGTATGAACGAAATAATCACAATAAAAGCCACTGCCGGTTTTGAGCGTTGGCTGAAAGCATTAAAAAACGTGCAGGCTCGCGCTAAAATTCTTGCAAGAATCAAGAGTGCTGGAAAAGGAAATTTCGGGGATTGCAAGCCGATCGGCGATGGCGTTTCAGAAATGCGCATTCATGTCCATTCAGGGTACCGAGTTTATTTCATGCAGCACGGCTTGACTGTTTATGTCCTGCTCAGTGGGGGGAATAAGGCAACACAACAGCAAGACATTACACGAGCAAAAGAACTTGCCCGTGAAATCAAAGAAGGAAACTATGAGCACAATGGCAATCCGGGATTTTGACCCGGCCAACTATCTCGACAACGATGAAGTGATTGTTGAATACCTCAAGGCAACAGCAGAAGACCCAAACCCGGAGGTATTTCTTGGGGCTTTGGGCGATGTTGCAAGGGCAAAAGGTATGGCTGAGATTGCAAAAAAAACAGGTCTTGGGCGTGAAAGCTTGTACAAGGCTTTGCGTCCGGGAGCCCATCCACGCTACGAGACCGTGAAAGCTGTCCTCAAAGCAGTCGGCGTAGAGATGACATTCAAACCTGTTTCCTGAAGCGGAATACATTATCATCAAAAAGGCCATCTACCTTGCCCTGGCATGAGTAGAGTGAGCGACCACCGGTCTCTCTCACCCCAATAAAGTATTCAGCTTATGCAGCACTTCGTCAAGTGTTGCTGCTGGCAAGCGGCAAATAAACTCAGCCTGCCTGATCTTCCAGTCAAGACTTTTTACCTGATCAGATAGGACCGCTCCGTTTATCTTCAGCCC
>CAINOO010000386.1 GCA_903851535.1 uncultured Chlorobiaceae bacterium
ATTGGAAGAAAAACGAAAAGGCAAAACGACTCCCCTTGATCATAGTCGCTTATGAAGTCGCTGAAAAATGAACGCTTCTGGAAGCACTACGGCGACCTCCCTCAAGAAACCAGACGATAAACGAGGATTGCCTGTGCCCTCTTTGAGCAAGATCCATACTATCCAAGCCTCCATTTCAAGCGCATTCACTCAACACGCCCAATCTTTTCAGCCCGGATTACTATGGACTATCAAGCTGTCGGTATAATGGACAATAACGAGATCACCTGTTTCTGGATTGGATCGCATGCTGAATACAACAACCTGCTGAAACGACTGAGAAATACGTAACAAGATGCAAAGCCGATGACGCTTTGAGCGGTGTGAAAAAAAGTATGCCGAGGCTGTTGGCTGCAAACTGGAGATCAGGCTGACACCGAAAAAAACAGCTCTCCGCCCTCGATGGAGGTATCTGCGATTCTTATGTTGTTCGACACACCTTTCGCATAGCTCACGACAGGAGTCGCAGTACCTGAATGGGTCAAGCGTTGGAAGTAGTATAGTGGTGATGGCCAAAAACCACCACCACCTTTTGATTCGGGGCGTTAATCGGGTTCTGTTCAGCCGATTTCAATGAACTTGCTTCCCGGAACACTGCAAATGGAACAGGTATCCGGGATGCTGTTTTCGACGGTGTTTCCGCAGACCGGGCAGATGTAGATCTTCGTGGCGGGCAGGTCTTTACCGCCTTTTACGGCTTCAAGTGCTTTTGAGTAGAGCCCATGATGAATCTCTTCTACAGCGAGCGCATTCTTGATGGAAAATTCGGCTGGTTTGTTGCCCTCCTGCTGTGCTTCAGCGAGATAGGCAGGATACATCCGGGTAAATTCAAATTCTTCACCCTCGATGGCTTCCTGAAGATTTTCAGCGGTGCTCTTTATTCCCCCCATCACGCGAAGGTGCGCAAGGGCGTGGACGGTTTCCGCTTCAGCCGCGGCGCGAAAGAGTTTTGCTACCTGTGGCATTCCCTCTTCTTCCGCTTTTTTGGCAAACGCAAGGTATTTCCGGTTGGCCTGACTTTCTCCTGCGAAAGCGTTCTGCAGATTCTCCATTGTTGACATGGTGTGTTTCTCCCTTGATTTTATGCCTCTCCTTGTTTTGTCGGGAGAGTACGGTTAATCAGACGTGCTCGATAGGGGTGTGATTGGAAATTTCAGAGTTGGTGGTGCATAAATCAGCCATTGAGAGATGGTGAATATTATCATTGCCAGTCAGCCGCGCAAAGTCACGCAGCTCCTCAGTGACGGCTTTGAAAAAGTTTGCGACGCGCATGGTGGATTTGTCGACATCAAGACGGGCACGAAGGGCCGGATCCTGCGTGGCGATGCCGACGGGACATTTGCCGGTATTGCAGATACGGTATTGCTGACAGCCTGCGGCCATCATGGCTGCTGTCCCGACAGCTATGGCATCGGCACCCATTGCCAGCGCCTTGGCGAAGTCTGAAGAGAGGCGCAGACCGCCGGTAACAATGAGGGAAACGCTGTCGGCTCCTCTTGCATCCAGTATTTTTCTTGCTCTTGCCAAAGCAAAAATGGTTGGCACTGAAGCAGCATTTTTGACAACCTTGGGAGAAGCACCGGTGCCTCCTGCCCGTCCGTCGAGAGTAATGAAATCCACACCCGCAAAGAGGGCTATATCGATATCTTCTTCGATATGGCCAGCCGCAAGCTTGATGCCGATCGGTTTTCCCCCGCTTTTCAGTCGCAAATGCGTGACCGTTGCTTTCAGATCCTCTTTCGAACGAATATCCGGGAAGTGCGACGGGCTGATGATGTCCTCCCCCTCCCGAAATCCCCTGATGGCAGCGATTTCACGGGTGACCTTGCTGCCCGGAAGATGACCGCCCATTCCCGGTTTTGCGGATTGCCCAATTTTGATTTCTACGGCATCGACCAGCTTCAGGTTCTCGTCGGTTACGCTGTATTTGTTGGGAACATATTCAAAAATGTAACGGTATGAGGCCGCAAGAGATTCGGGCAGAATACCCCCTTCACCGGAACACATAGCGGTTTTTGCCTGCGCACTGCCTCTGGCAAGAGCAAGTTTAGCTTCTCTCGACAACGCGCCAAAAGACATGTGGGAAACAAAAACCGGTGTTTCGAGTATGAGTGGCAAAGCTGCTCCGGGACCAATCAGCGTTCGGGTTACTACCGGCTGCGTTTTGTTGAGCGGCATTTTTGCGAGCTGCGCGCCTTTAATGAGAATTTCATCCCAGGAGAAGGAGGAAAGGCGCGTCCGCATAGGTTCGATAATCGACTTTCCCGTCATGGCAAGGTGATGGATATCGGCCATGCTGGTTTCGAAATCGTCAGCTGGCCGTCGCCATTCTGCCAGGTACTCTTCTCCCGAAGCTGTTTCCGTGCCACCCCTGGAGGCGACTGGCAGGTCGGAGGCTGCAAGGCTGAAGCTCTCTTTGCCGGATCCACAAACAGGGCATACCCAGTCGACGGGAAGAGCTGACCACAGGATACCCTCTTTTGCTTCATCATAGGCATAGGAGCAGAGAGCACATGCATAGATGTTTGTGGAAATGGATGTGGATTTGCTTTCGGCTGCAGGGGCCGGGGGCTGTTGTTCTTTCAGCAGGATACATGAGGATTTTGGCGAGCCACATACAGGACATACCCAGTCATTCGGGAGGGCCTCCCAGACAACGGATTCCTTGTTTTCATCGTAGATATACGAGCAGAGCCCACATTGCCATTTTGCCATAAAAAAAACTCCGATGATATGATTGCTGTAAAATATACGGTTAATATGAACCTTCTCCCTTGTGAGTTTCTGGAGCTGGAAAAGAGAGGAGGCATAACGGTGGGATCGAGATAAGAATATGTGTCTTACGTCAAGCTATTATTTACCCCGTCCCAAAACTATAAGCGTTCAACTACAATTTGTTCCTTAATATCGTGTCGTCGTTACAAGAAACGGAGTGATATGAGGCTCATTCCCCATCCCCCTTTGCATCCTACAACCTGAGCCGTTCCGCAATGGCATCAGGACTTGGTAGATCAGCTCGATAAGCTTCAGGGAGTTCAGGAACAACGGTATAGCTTGCAACACCTATCGGTCGGCTTGCTGTACGCAGGGCATATTCAACCACGGTCTTGTTTTTGTCACGGCAGATAATGATACCAATGGGTGCGTTTTCTCCCTCCATACGCTCCTGCTGGTCAAGGGCCTCAAGGTAAAACTCCATCTTCCCTTTATGCTCGGGTTGAAAGGCTCCGATTTTAAGTTCTATTGCTACAAGAGAGCGCAATCTGCGATGAAAGAGCAGGAGGTCAATAAAGTACTCCTGCCCTCCAACTTCAAGGCGGTGCTGGTTGCCTCGAAAGTGTACGTATCCTTGACCGCAAGCAGAGCCTGAGCTTGCAGTTCAGGAGAGAGTGTTTTATCAAAATTGGTCTGGTTGAGCAGGTATTTTTCGTAGCTTTTGTTGTCAACCTGGTGCTGGAGTACCGCCTTTGTCCAGCCAAACCTGGCCGTCGCCCGAAGATAAAATTCTCGTTCAAGCTCATCTTTGCATCGGGTGAAAATAACAAGGTTTTTAGCCCAACTGATTTCTGCAACCAGCGGTTGCAGTTTTGAATGCTCTGCATAGGCAAGATAGAAATCCCTCATATTCCACAAATTGCGTGCAGAAAATCCGTTTCTG
>CAINOO010000387.1 GCA_903851535.1 uncultured Chlorobiaceae bacterium
CAGGGGAGCCGCCATCTCCCTGAGAGCCTCAATAGCACGCTCTGCCTTGAACTCCTGAACAAAACCAAGCAGCACGGCAAAGAGCACAATAACGGCAATGGCCACGGCCTCAATGCCGTGGCCAAGAAAAGCCGAAAGAGCGGTTGCAATAAGCAGGGTTATGATCAGAACGTTTTTGAACTGCTCTAAAAGCAGCTTCCAGGGGCTTGCCCTGCGCTCGGCCTGTATCCGGTTTTCGCCATAAACTTCAAGCCGACCGGCTGCCTCGGCAGCACTGAGACCTGCGGGTGTCGTAAAAAGTTTTTCAAGAAGCTCATCAACCCGCAACGTATGCCATAGGGTATCCGCACTCATCAAGACTCCTGTTCTGTTATTTCAACGGAAGCTTCACCACACAGCCATCAAAGTCCATCACTTACCAGACTCCTGCTCTTTCCCGGATTCCTTTCCTGAATCTCCACCAGAATCTTTCCCCCCCTCACCAGACTCACCGTCAGAAGATGAAAAGAGTGCAAGCCGTGCCACATTGATAAAATCAGCCGTTCCTCCAGCAACATCTCCGGTGGCAAATTTGGCACTCCCCCTGCCTGAGTAGGCGGTAACCGATTTCGGATCAAGCTCTATGGCTTTCGAGAGATCAGCTATCGCTCCCTTGCTGTCGCCCATGGCATACTTGAGAGCCCCGCGACCGGCATAAGCCCTGGCTGACTTCGGATCCAGCTTTATGGCTTTGGTGAATTCATCAAGGGAGCCCTGCATTGCTCCGGTTCCAATTTTGGCACCAGTGGTTAACAATGCGTTTTTTGAAGTATCAGCAGCATTGTCGCAGGCAGAAAGAGAGGTGAGTAGAAGAGCTACAATCGCAATAAAAAGAGCTCGCAAAGGGTTTTTCATTACCAAAATTTATTTATCATTATTTCACACTACACGCAACAAAGAAAGCAGGAGCGCCAGGCACAGACACTTCTGAAAAAGGCGAATTGGTTCAATCGAAAAGTTCACCAAGAAATCCCAGGGCTCCTCCCCGCCTCTTTCTTCTGCCGGTTTTCGGGTCAATATAATAGTCGTGGTCATCGTCGTGGTGGCCATGATGCGACTCCTCCCTGCGATACTCCCGATCATGCTCCCGGTCATACTCCGCTGGACGGGAACGGGGTGATTCAGTAGTCGAGCGTTCAATAATTTTATCAAGTTCACCCCTGTCAAGCCAGACACCCCGACATGCTGGACAGTAATCAATTTCAATCCCCTGACGTTCAGAGAGAAGCAAATCGGCACTGCATGATGGACATTTCATCGTATTCTGTTGGTTTATGTTGGTCAGACCCTCTTTGAGAAACTTTATTTCGAGAAAAATATATCGAAATGAACCTTTAAAAGGCCTGAAGCCGAGCTTAAAAATGCCTTAAAATCACAACAAAAAGCACCATGATTTTTTTGGAACTTCAGTTCAAAAAAAAAGACAAAAGCTTATATTGCCCTGTTACCGTTTTTGAAGGGTAAATGCTTGCGTTTACTGCATCAAATAATTAAAACAATTGACCATAATGCCTGAAGATAACCCACAAAATCCCCAACCCGCCGCCGCACCTCCTGCTGCCGCAGCATTACTTATTCCCCTGCTTGGCATTCCGCTGGCACTCCATGCCCTGACCGGCGCTGCTATCGGTGGGTTGACCTTCACAGCGGCAAGCTTCATCCTCGGCCCGGCCCGGGCGAAAATTTTTGAAATTCCAGGGCTTTTACCAGCCAAAAGTGCTGAAAATCCGAAAGCGATTGTTTGAAATAAATTCGGACGCCGCAATCAAGGAGTGTGGTCAAATGAATCGGCAAGCTCCTGCAAACGAAACAGGTCATCAGGCAGTGCCACGGGTATCGGCAGTGCCATCATTTCGCAAAAGCTCTCTATCCGGTATCGCCAATCGTGGTAACGAACGATATGGGAAATATTGGTACGCCGCTGTTGCTCAAGCGTCTCATTTCGTGATAAAAGGGCAATCAATTCGTCAGCCGCAACCCGAGGATCCTCCGAAAGCTCAATTGTCGAATTTTGCCAGAAAAGCATATCATCCGCCATGCGTGAGACGGGACGTCGTCCGGCAACAATACAGCCCGACAGCAACGACTCAAGCCAGCGACTCGTCACCATCATAGAACGGGGTCGATCACCCTGCGGCTCAACAAAAAGATGGAAAGCCAGCGAAATACGGGTTCGGTGCAGCAGTTTGAACAACATCCCCCGCTCAAGATGAACCCCGGCTCCTGAAAGATGACCAAGGGGTGAGTGCAGATAGAGGAAGGGTGAACTTGCCGGATGAAAGCGTTCCGAAAAGTGTGTATGCATAGTTGGCGGTATGCGCCCAAAACCCATCAAATCAATTTCACGCTCCATTACTTTGCGTGGTGCCCAGGTCAGGGCATCAGTACCCTGGTATAACTGGTGAACAGGAATGCCAAAATGAATTTTTGGATAGTCAACATCTTCGAAGGCGGTAACCGTTATGGCATCAAAAAGCCCGGTTTCCTTGACAAATCCAGCCTGAAAATATGAATCGGTAACAAATCCATAAATTTTGCCAAATTTTTTGCGACAGTCTGGTATAGCACGAATCATGCCAAGATCAGTGGGACTGCACGCCACCACAATCAGAACATCACCACCTGCTGTCTGCAAAGGCTCAAATCTTGCCTGATTCCGTCGAATCACACGATCAAGCGTGGAGGGTGCCACAGGTTTTGGCGAGAGAATTTCAGCCTGAAAATAGTGTGCCAGCAGCTCTGCCAGTTCATCAATAGCCACCCACCCGGCATGAGGAGTTGCACGACCGGCATAAAGAAGAGATATTTTCATGCACGTTTTTTTATAGAATCATTTTACCCTATTATTTCAAAACGAGATACAGCAAAACCAAACTGGAGCATACAGGAACTTCACAAATTTCCTGATCATCCCGTTTTTTAGCAGCCCGTACAGCTTAGGGGATATGCTCAAAAGTCAAGATAAACAAGGAAAGAGAGGGAATAAACTTTTGACGTGCGAATTTTTATTCTCTTCAAAAAGGGAGCATTTGCTCCACATCCTGCATGAGCCAATGGCTGGGGAAAAAAGCCCCGGTGGTTGCCGGAGCTTTTTGCGGTTGTGTTTTCTTGCACCACAACGCTCAGGCAAATTCGAACTGAGCAGGCAACTCCGATGGTGTGACTATTCCGCTGAGGGCGACATGCGTTTCGATCACCTCGCCGCCATTCAGGTCGATATGCGTGGTGGACGTTTCGTCGACTGCCGCTGCGGCAACCTCCAAAGAGGCATTATTGATTCCGCCTGGACGATGCTCATGACGCCCGAATGAGATGTAGTGCTGCGCCGCAAAATCATACGCTGCATCTCCGCCAAGGTGGAGACTATCATAGATCCAGTCCTGTAAATCCGAATTCGCCGCAAGATATGCCGCAGAGTCGAACGCCATGAGGCGACCTTCGTTGACGCCATACTGGATATAGTGCTTGGCCGCAGTTACCGCATCAGCAACGGAAAGACCATCAGCAGTAAGCCAATTCATCAAATCAGGGTTGGAGGCAAGATACTCCCATGCATCAAATATAATGGTACGTCCCTCTGCTGCGGCATAACGATTGCAATGCGCTGCCGCATTCGCTGAATCAGCGGCATCCAGCACGCCATCAAGAAGCGCCCAGCCCCTTAAATCAGCATAGGAGGCAAAATACTCCCAACTCTCTATTGAGCCTGCCATAATGGAAGGGGGAACCACATGTTGTTCTGTGGTAAAGTCATAGGCAGATGTACCAGCATAACTGTAACCGACAAGATCCTTTATTGAACCGGGATCCAGCGTCACAAAATAGTGGGTGCCGTAGGCAAGATCAGCCGTCGGATTGATGGTGAGGGTATGGCCCGATACCGACAGATTGGTGCTTGTAGCCACATCGTAGGTAGCTATGGGCGTGCCGGTTACCGAACCGCTGTGTATCACTATCGTACCGCTTCCGGTATGGATATCCTGGTTGAAGGTCAGCAGAATATTGTGGCCGACAGCAACATCGGACACCCCATCCGTCGGGTTGAACTTCACTATGTCAAAAGAATAATACGATGATGGCAACTGTGTGACTCGAACCGAATTGATATCAAAGAAATAGTCGGTGTTGTCGGCTGGATTTGTAACCGGGTTCAGTGCCGGGTTGAAAGCATCTTCCCAATCAGACGCCGGAGCCCAAATGTTCAGGTGCAGTGCCATCGGATGCTCTGGAATATTATC
>CAINOO010000388.1 GCA_903851535.1 uncultured Chlorobiaceae bacterium
AAAGTCGATTACGGACAAGAGGAAGCGACACTTGTGCAGGGTGATGATCCGAGAAAATACTCCATGATGACCAAAAAGTTTCTTGCCGACGAAAACGGTGCTCTGAAAGCTGTTGAAGTTTCAAAGGTGGAGTGGGTTAAAGCTGATGGAAGATATTTGCCTATGCCGGTTGCAGGTACCGAACAGATTATTCCTGCCGAGCTTGTGCTGCTTGCCATGGGCTTTATCGGGCCCGATGAGCATCTTCTGCAGCAGCTTCAGGTTGTTCAGGACGACCGTTCAAACATCAAGGCTACAGACAAAAAATATCTTACCAACCGTGACCGAATTTTTGCTGCTGGCGATGCCCGCCGTGGACAGAGTCTTGTGGTCTGGGCCATTCATGAGGGTCGATCCGCTGCGCGCGAGTGTGACCGATTTTTGATGGGAGAAACAAGTTTGCCCTAAACGATTGAGGGGACTTATGCGTTATAACCCGTACATCAATGAATTTCTTTTTAATCAAGCAGGCTTATGGAACAGCAAAAACTCAGGGAGCTTCTCGAAAAGCTTCATCAGGAGCTCGAACAGGTTGATACCGTTGATAAAAACACGGTAGCGGTTTTAACGAACCTCAGAGAGGATATAAGCAAACTTGTTACTGAAAACGTAGGTGCACATGAGAACGAATCACTTGTGGAGCGCATGAAAGAGGCTGTTGATCACTTTGAGACCGGACATCCCAAACTGAGTATGACCATACAGCATGTGCTGGATAGTCTGGCCAATATGGGATTTTAAGAAAATACCTTACTAACAAATTGAAGGCTCGATAGTTTCATGACAAGAGAAAGAGAAACGGTAAAAGGTAAAGCCAGAGGTGGCAACGGGAACAGTAATGATGAGGTTTTCTGTTCATTCTGCGGCAGAAGTGCTCAGGAATCCACCAGTATGGTTGCCGGTCCGAGAGCATTTATCTGTGACCGTTGCATAAAAACATCCTATGAAATCCTGCGTAAAGAACTCAGCGCGATACAGCAGCCCGAGCGACCTTCAGAGAAGCCGTTTCAGCCACGTCTGGTAAGCCCGAAAGCAATTATGGACTCCCTTGACCAGTATGTTGTCGGTCAGGAGATTGCCAAAAAGTCGCTTTCAGTAGCGGTGTATAACCATTACAAAAGGATCGAATCACAGGAGTGGACGCGTGATGACGATGACGATGGCGTTGTGATTGAAAAAAGCAATATTCTTCTTATTGGACCAACCGGTACCGGAAAAACTCTTTTGGCCCAGACGCTCGCCAATCTGCTTGAAGTTCCATTTTCTATCGTTGATGCCACATCGTTGACAGAGGCAGGATACGTTGGTGATGACGTTGAAACCATTCTTGCCCGCCTGCTTCATGCTTCAGATTTTAATCTTGAGCGTGCCGAGCGGGGAATTATCTATGTTGACGAGATTGATAAAATTGCCCGCAAATCAGCCAATGTCTCCATAACCCGCGACGTTTCGGGCGAGGGTGTACAGCAGGCTCTTTTGAAGATTCTTGAAGGTGCCGTTGTAGGCGTTCCTCCTAAAGGTGGCCGTAAGCACCCCGAGCAGCAGTTGATCAACATCAACACCAAGAACATTCTTTTCATCTGTGGCGGCGCGTTCGAGGGTCTCGACAAGCTCATCGCCAAAAGGGTTTCAAAGTCATCCATGGGCTTTGGGGCAAAGGTCAAGAC
>CAINOO010000389.1 GCA_903851535.1 uncultured Chlorobiaceae bacterium
TCATGTATGGTCCACTCGCCTTTGCTGAAACCGGCAGGGTCTTTCTTGACGGCGAGGATTCCCGCGCATGGCATAGCAGTGCTGGCGGGGGATTATGGTTTGGCGGTATTGAGTCGCGCTATGCGGCAAGCATCGCTTTTGCGCAAGGTTTTGACGATGGCCGACTGATGAAGGATTATGGTATCTATCTCAGGACAGGATTCAGTTTTTAGCGATTACGACGAAAAGTGTTCCGTTGGTACTATCTCACCTCCGAGCGGTATGGTTGGGGTCGGCTGCGTTCTGCTACAGGTTCGTTGCGGGAATTCACGGCTGAAAATCGTACATTGCAGCTTGCATATCATTGTATGTTTTCTATGCTTTGCTTTTATTAAACGAACAAATAACAGGCGACAATGATGAAGATGATGAAAATTGTTACTCTTGCTCTTCTGTTTGCAGGACTCTTCTGTTCTGCGGCGATGGCGGGATGGGATCCTGCTGAAGAGGATCATGCGAGGACGACGGTAGATTCTTTTCGTGTACATTCCGGGCTTTCCCGTTTTTTTGATAATGCTTACGGGTTTGTTGTCTTTCCTGACGTTTACAGGGGAGGCTTCATGCTTTTGGGGGGTGGTCGTGGCAAGGGCTATGTCTATGAGCAAAATAACCTTGTGGGACGTTCAATGATCACCCAGCTCAATGTCGGTCCGCAGCTTGGCGGGCAGTCTTTTTCTGAAATCATTTTTTTCAGGAGCAGCAAAGACTTTGAAAATTTCAAAAAGGGAAATTTTGAATTGAGCGCCCAGGTTACGGCGATCATGGTTACGACTGGTATGGCAACCAATACGGATTATTCCAATGGTGTCGCCGTCTTTATTCTTCCCAAGGCAGGCGTTATGGCTGAAGCAACCGTTGGTGGGCAGAAGTTTTCCTATAAGCCGTACTGACATGCAGTTTTTTATAAGCAGGAAAGATTTCGGGGCATACACACCGCTGTTTTTTCAATAATGTCAATTTTTGCAATGAAGTATGAATTAGTGGTCGGTCTTGAGGTGCATTGTCAGCTCAATACCGTTAGCAAGGCCTTCTGTGGCTGTTCGGCCCAGTTTGGCAAATCGGCCAATAACAATGTCTGCCCTGTCTGTCTTGCTCTTCCCGGAGCGTTGCCGGTACTGAACCGTCGGGTGGTTGAGGATGCCGTGAAGCTTGGGCTTGCAACGGGTTGCACCATAGCGCCCCATTCAGTGCTTGCCCGGAAAAACTACTTTTATCCGGATCTGCCGAAAGGGTATCAGATTTCACAGTTTGAAGAGCCGATATGCAGCGAAGGGATGGTGCATATTGATGCTGGAGAGGGTAAGCGGGAGATACGGCTGATCAGAATCCATATTGAGGAGGATGCCGGAAAATCGATTCATGATATCGGTGAGGAGACCTATATCGACCTTAACCGAAGCGGGGTGCCGTTGCTTGAGATTGTGAGCTATCCTGATCTTCGTACTCCCAAGGAGGCATCAGCCTATCTGCAGAAGGTGCGCCAGATTGTCAAGTATCTTGGTATTTCGGATGGTAACATGGAGGAGGGAAGTCTTCGTTGCGATGCCAACGTCTCTTTGCGTCCAGTCGGGGAAACAGAGTATGGTACCCGTTCCGAGATCAAGAATATGAACTCCTTCAAAAACGTTGAAAAGGCTATCGAGTACGAGGTCGAACGCCACAGGGAGATTCTGGAGAGTGGTGGTGTTATTGTGCAGGAGACCCGTCTCTGGGATGCCGACAAGGGGGAGACTCGTTCCATGCGCGGCAAGGAGTTTGCTCATGACTATCGTTACTTCCCTGATCCTGATCTCGTGCCGGTGCTGGTTGACCAGGAGATGATCGATCGTATTATGCTTGAGCTTCCGGAGTTTCCTGAAGAGCGGGCGGTTCGATTTGCTGAAGAGTATGCCATTCCAGCCTATGATGCCGCAGTGTTGACTGTCGAGCGGGAGCTTGCAGACTATTTTGAGGAGACCGTCAGGGTTTCGGGTGATGCCAAGGCCTCATCAAACTGGGTTATGGGCGAAGTTATGCGTACGCTCAAGGAGAAGTATCTTGAGATTGCGGAGTTCTCCATTCTGCCGGAACGGCTGGGAGGACTGATTGCTCTCATTGGCAAGGGTGTGATCAGTAATACCATTGCCAAGCAGGTTTTCGAACTGATGTTGCAGAGTGAAGATGCTCCAGCGGTGATTGTTGAACGGGAAGGACTTGCACAGGTTTCAGACAGCGGGGCGATTGAAAGCGTCGTACAGGCAATTCTTGATGCTAATCCGGGCCAGTTGGCGGCTTATCGTGGCGGAAAAACCAAGCTGCTTGGTTTTTTTGTGGGGCAGTGCATGAGCCAGATGAAAGGCAAGGCCAATCCCCAGATGGTCAATGATGTGCTCTTGAAGAAGCTGGAGGGGTGAGTGACTTCAGGATTCGCTATCGAAGAGATCTTTGGTTCGTAGTGATTCAGGCCAGCTTTTGGCAAGTTCAGGATTGATGACCTCGATTTTTTTTCTGGCTTCGAGCAGTCTTTTTTTACAGTTTTCGGCTATGGCGAGTCCCTCCTCGTACATGCCGATGGAGTTTTCAAGGCCGGTTTCCGGATTTTCGATAGTACGGGTGATCTCTTCCAACCGGGAGATAAGCTCTTCGATAGGATGTTTTCCGGCGTGGATAGCTGCCATGGTGTTTCAGGGTTTAGATGTTGATGGTTAAAATAGAGAAAGAGAAAGATTATTCAAAAGGCAGGTGCGTGAGTGAAGTTTGTTGATAGTGCGTCTATATTTGTCCAGGCTGGAGACGGCGGAAAGGGGTGTGTCAGTTTTCGGAGAGAGAAGTTTGTGCCCAAGGGGGGGCCTGACGGAGGCGATGGCGGTCGGGGAGGCCATGTATGGTTGAAAACCAACCGACAGTTGACCACCCTCCTCGATTTCAAGTATAAAAAGAAGTATATCGCTGTTCGTGGTGTGCATGGGCAGGGTGCCCGCAAAACGGGCAGGGATGGGGCCGATATTGTCATTTACGTTCCGTGTGGCACCATCGTCCGAAACGCCGAAACCAATGAGATCATTGCTGATTTGACGGGAGAGGATCAGGAAATATTGATTGCGAGGGGGGGCAAAGGGGGACGGGGCAACCAGCACTTTGCCACACCAACCCGTCAGGCACCCCGCTATGCAGAGCCGGGTCAGAAAGGTGAGTTGATGATGCTCAATATGGAACTGAAGCTTATGGCAGATGTTGGTCTGGTTGGGTTTCCAAATGCAGGCAAGTCGACACTCATTTCGGTTATCAGCGCGGCCAAACCGAAAATTGCCGATTATCCCTTTACAACACTGGTACCCAATCTTGGCATTGTGCGCTACGAAGAGTACAAGTCGTTTGTGATGGCCGATATTCCGGGAATTATTGAGGGTGCGTCGGAGGGAAAGGGGCTCGGTTTGCAGTTTTTGCGTCACATTGAACGCACGAAAATACTTGCTATACTCATTTCGGCCGATTCGCCTGATATTGCTGATGAATATCGCACACTGCTCGTGGAGCTCGAAAAATTTGAGAAGGATTTGCTCAACAAACCGAGGATGGTGGTGGTGACGAAAATGGATATTGCCCCTGAAGAGCTTGAGATTCCTGCACTTGAAGAGGGTGTCAAGGTACTTTCGATATCGGCAGTTTCAGGTCATGGGCTGAAGGAGCTTAAGGATGAACTCTGGCGGGAGGTGTCTGGTCGCATCAGGGCTGCTGAACCGCAGGATGAACATATCGGGTAACCATGCAACACTCTGAACTGAATGTCAGATATGCGCGTCTTGCCGACGCCGCAGCAATTTCCGCCATCACGGCAGAGTATGCGAGGCAGGGAATCA
>CAINOO010000390.1 GCA_903851535.1 uncultured Chlorobiaceae bacterium
AAGAAAGAGGGTGAGCTCACTGCGTGAGAGGTTTTTGGCGTGCTGCTCGCAGGAGGTGATGGCTTCATGAAATCGGCTGGGGGTCAGGAGCAGGCGAAGATAGTCGAGCGCCTGGTTACGGAGTACAATGGTTGCTGTTTCCGAAGCGTTGCTGTCGCGATTGTTGATGAACTCCCAGGCAAGCCGGAGGTTTCCTCTCGAAAAGTTGACGATAAAGCTCAGCTCGGGTTCCCTGATTTCCGGGCGGTTTTCCTGGAGCCAGAGTCGCAGTTCCTGCGGGGTGACGCGTGAAAAGCGGACTGCCTGGCATCGCGAACGGATGGTTGGCAGCAGCGCATCCGGTCTTGACGAGACAAGAATGAAGAGGACGTGCGGTGGTGGCTCTTCAAGCAGTTTGAGCAGCTTGTTTGCCGCGGAAGGGTGCAGCCGTTCAGCCTGTGAAATAATGAAGATCTTTTTGCTGCCCTCATCGGGCATAAACATCGCTTTATGCTGCAGGGAGATAATCTGTTCAGTCAGAATACCCATAGAGCGCTCCATGGCGGGGGAGAGATAGGGGTTCTGCTTTTTTTGTTCGATTAAGGCGTCGTAGCGCTCTTTTGCATCGGTAAAGCGCTTGTTCTCTTTTTTTGCGGAGTCGCCCGCCTCAAGCAGGGCCGATTCTACCGGAAAAATATACTCGACGTTCGGATGCATGAATGCCTGAATCTGCATGCAGTCGGGGCATGAGGCGCATGAGCCCTCCTGATTGCCGGTTGCCGCATGACGGCAGTTGAGAAGAGCGGCAATTTCGAAGGCTACCGTCTCCTTTCCCGACCCGTCGGGGCCGGTGAAAAGGTAGGCATGAGCAAAGCGCCCGGTTTCAAGCGCTTTTTGCAGGACGCGGATCTGCTGTTTTTGACCGATAATATTCTTCCAGCTCATGCCTTCCTTGCCGTGCTCAAATAAAGGTTAGCCAGTTGTACGGATCTTCTCCGGTCTGGACAATTTTGAGATATGCGTGTTGCAGCACTTCAGTAATGGGGCCCCGTTTTTCATTGCCGATCGGGTATTTATCGATGCTTCTGACCGGAGTTATTTCAGCCGCTGTGCCGGTCAGAAAGACTTCGTCAGCAATATAGAGTGCTTCACGTGGAATCAGTGTTTCGCGGACTTCGTAGCCCAGCTCTTTGGCAATGTGCATGATGGCATACCGGGTAAAGCCGGGTAGTATTGACTGGCCCGACATGGGGGTGTAAATAATGCCGTCACGGATGACAAAAATATTTTCGCCACTTCCTTCTGAAACATAACCGTTCACATCAAGCGCAAGCCCTTCGGCGTAGTCGTCCATCAGCGCTTCCATTTTGATGAGCTGCGAGTTCAGGTAGTTGCCACCGGCTTTTGCCCATGCAGGCAGGGTATTCGGGGCTGGACGATTCCAGGATGAGACGCGGACGTCAACGCCGGTTTCAAGGACATCTTCTCCGAGGTAGGTTCCCCACTCCCAGGTAGCAATGGCAACCTCAATTGATGCCCGGTGCGGGTTGACTCCCAAAGCGCCCTGTCCGCGGTAGACCAGTGGGCGGATGTAGCAGGATTTAAACTTGTTGGCCGCGATGGTAGCGATGATGGCCTCTTTCAGCTCTTTTTCGGAGTATGGAATTTCAATACGGTATATTTTTGACGAGTCCCTGAGACGTTTGATGTGCTCGTCAAGAAAGAGAACTGCGGAGCCCTTCAGGGTTTCATAGCAGCGAATTCCTTCAAAGAGTGATGAACCGTAGTGGACAACATGTGACAGAATGTGGATTTTTGCGTCAATCCAGTCAATCAGTTCGCCGTTCATCCAG
>CAINOO010000391.1 GCA_903851535.1 uncultured Chlorobiaceae bacterium
ACAGGTGCCATTGCTGCGCTTCTCCCACAACTCCCCCAAAGCACGTTTCTCTCGTGAATCTTCATTGCTCCATGATGTCTCCGCTTTGTACTCGACAACCAGAAAGCGCCCCTCCTTGAGTTTGCAGACAAAGTCGGGGTAAAATTTGTCGGTGGAGGTTTGGAGCCAGAAGGCGTGGAACTCGCGGCGTTCAATGTTGCGCACCCAGAATTCAACTTCGGGGAGTTGATCGATGTAGATGGCGCACTCCTCCTCTTCACCGTTGAGGGAGGCAATCTCCTTGTAGTAGTGCTTCTTGAACTTGAAGCTGCCCTGATATTTGGCGTTGCAGGGGTATTCGTCGGGCTTGAATGTAAAGCACCGGGCTGGTGTCACCACAATAGGGGTTGCACATTCCGGCAGGAGAAACGTCTGATATGCTTTCTGTCGTTCGACTTTGCGCAGGGCATCTATTTTTGCAACAATCCGTTGGCGCAGGGTGTACTTGTCGTGGAAAAGCTCTTGAAGTGAGATTTTTCTCTCGTTCAGGAGATAGTCAATAACGCCGATGAGCCAGGGGCCGCTCTCTGACGGGAAGATGTCGGTACGGTTCGGGATATTCCGGTCAATCCAGTGAACCAGCGTTGCCACACTCTCGTCGTCATCCGGCTCCAGAAATGAGATCTGGTGGCGCAAATCCTTGAGGAATGACTTTGAGACCTTGCCGCGATCGTCAACGTCGATGTCAATCACCTTGCCGTCAAACTGCTTTGCTGCATAGTCTGACTCGGTGAAGGTCGGCGGGTATTTGGAAAGTCTCCACGGAATTTCAAGGAAATGGCTCTCCTCGAATGGTTCAAACAGGTCGCCCTGCTGCACGGAGAGGAGAGGAACCGAGAAGTCAATGCCGCGTTCAGCCGCTGTTTTTGGCTGTTCGGGCGGTATGCCACAGCTTTTGCGATAGAGCCGCTCAATAGTTGCCCTCGCTTCCGGCGTTGTGCAGCAATCAAGAATCGCATACTTCTCCGGCTCTTCCATGATGCCGACAAAGGTGCAGGTTTTGCTCTGCTCATCGTAGGTGAATTTATTGGCGACGGTTTCAGGCAGCCCTGCAAGGAGGGGCGCTTCTGCGAGAGGTTCCGAGACCTTGAAGAAGAGGTCAAGCCTGCCCTGTTCACCGGCTGGCATACGGGTTATCAGCTCCTTGGCCTCCTGCCGGTTAAAGCCGTTTTGAATCAGGGCATCTTCAAGAGCGTTGGCCGCCTCAACAAAGTTTTTCGATGCTGAAAAGGCGTAGGCCATGTTCAGCTCCAAGCGCTGCTTCCGCTTTGCATGGTGCAGCCGCATGATCCGGCCAAGAATCTGTTCGACCGCTGTGGAGGAGCGCATCTCGGCAACGGAGCAGAGTACGTAGGCAAAGGGGCAGTCCCAACCCTCCCGGAGCGCCTGCACAGTAATGATAAAGCGCACTTTGCAACTCGATGCCGCAAGGTCAAGATTCTCCAGCCCCTTGTCGGTTCCGGTGGCTCGGCGAATCTGCTCCGCCGGAATGTTGAAATCATCAATCAGGCACTGCTCAACAACCTCAACGGTGAGCGTCTCATGCGTCTGGCTTTTGGCCTGTGCCTGAATGAGCATGATTGGCCTGATATACTCCCCTGTCGCCTGCTGCTCTTCAAGGGCAAGCTGTTCAAGATGTTTGCGGCAATCGATGGCGTCCGTCAGCAGCTCCTTCCAGTTTGGCCTTGTTTCCAGGCGGATAGGCATTTTTATCATCTGGGCCGCCTTCAGCTCTGC
>CAINOO010000392.1 GCA_903851535.1 uncultured Chlorobiaceae bacterium
CAGCAAAATTTTTGACAACACCGACTTTGGCTACAACAAGATCACCGTGGAGCGTCCATTGCGTTTGAACTTTCAGGCAAGCGCCGAACGGATTGCCCTGCTTGACGACCTGCGCGGATTCCGGAAGATTGCCGAAAGCGACAAGAAAAACGAAACCATCCGTCAGCAGGAGATTGAAGCAGGGATAGAACGGCAAGCGGCCATCAAGACCCTGCTTTCAGACTTCGGCAAGGCGACCAATGAGCAACTCTTCAAGGAGCGGATCACCTTCCTGAAAGAGCTCAAGGCCATTGACCATAAATCAGGAGTGCGCCTGGGCACACCGGAGTTGAAGCTGGTACTCGAAGCGCTTGGCGAAAAAGATGAGAGTGCCGAAATCTGCCGCGACCTGAAAGGCAACCCTGAGCCTGATGCCGACCTGCGCGATACCGAAAATGTGCCACTCAAGGAGAACATCGAGGAGTACTTCAAGCGCGAAGTGCTGCCCCACGTGCCGGACGCATGGATTGACGAGAGCAAAACCAAAGTTGGCTACGAGATACCGCTAAACCGTCATTTTTATCGCTACGAACCGCCCCGTTCACTTGAAGCCATTGCCGCCGATGTTAAAGTGCTCGAAACGGAGATTGTGGCGATGCTTGCGGAGATTACCGGCAGTGCGGAGGCTGGAGAATGAAGACGAAAGCCTATCCAAAATACAAGCCTTCGGGTGTTGAATGGCTCGGGGATGTGCCGGAGCATTGGGAAGTAAAGGCAATAAAATGGACAACACCAGTTTTCCGAGGGGCATCTCCTCGACCAATTGACGATCAAATCTATTTTGATGACGAAGGTGAATATGCATGGGTTAGAATTGCCGACGTTACAGCATCAAACATGTATCTCGAAGAAACAACACAACGTCTTTCAGATATTGGAAGTTCGTTAAGTGTAAAGATGCAAACAGGTTCTCTATTTCTCAGTATTGCTGGGACAGTTGGTATGCCTTGCATTGCCAATATCAAATGTTGTATTCATGACGGCTTTGTATATTTCCCTCGTTCAAAATCTGATACAAAGTTCATGTTTTACATTTTTGCGTGCGGAGAGCCTTACAAAGGCCTTGGGAAAATGGGAACGCAGCTCAACTTGAATACTGATACCGTTGGCTCAATTGTTATGGGATTCCCTCCCTTACCCGAACAGAAAGCCATTGCCGCATTTCTCGACCGCGAAACCGGACACATTGACGCGCTTATCGCCAAGAAGAAGAAACTGCTTTCCCTACTGGCCGAACAGCGCACAGCGCTCATTTCCCGCGCCGTCACCAAGGGGCTGAACCCATCGGTCAAGCTGAAACCCTCCGGCGTTGAATGGCTGGGGGATGTGCCGGAGCATTGGGAAGTGAAACGAGTCAAACACATAGTTTTTCTTCGAAGTGGAGAAGGAATTACAACTAATGATATTGACGATACCGGTGACTATCCTGTTTATGGCGGTAATGGTTTTCGAGGATATACCAGTAATTTCACCCATGACGGCCATTATGCCCTGATTGGCAGACAAGGTGCATTATGTGGTAATATTAACTATGCCAGTGGAAAGTTTTGGGCTTCAGAACATGCCGTCGTTGCATCACCTTGGAAACCACTTGCTACAATCTGGCTTGGTGAATTGCTCCGATTGATGAACCTTAACCAGTATTCAATTTCAGCCGCACAACCCGGATTGGCAATTGACAGAATAAAAGAGTTACAAATCCCTGTTCCACCACTCTCCGAACAGCAAGCCATTGCCGCCTATCTCGACCGCGAGACAGCCAAAATTGACACGCTTTCGGCAAAGGTTCAGACGGCCATCGAACGGCTCAGGGAGTACCGCACGGCCCTCATCAGCGCAGCGGTAACAGGAAAAATTGAC
>CAINOO010000393.1 GCA_903851535.1 uncultured Chlorobiaceae bacterium
AGGATATTGGCATGTACGACACCTGTAACCATCTCTGCACTTACTGTTATGCCAACCAGTCGGGCGCTGCCGTGCAGAACAATCTCGGAAAGCATAACCCGGCATCGGAGACGCTGATTTCTTGAAGATGCTCAATACTCAGTTTCGTTACTGGTTGTTCTATCAGCAGTTTAAAGCAATTTTGAAGAGAGAAGCCTTGAATATTAAGTCCACTCCTGTCGGCCATTCAATGCCTCAAAGGTGTGATGATGCAGCTTTTTCATTGCCGTTCCGAACTTGGTAGCAGGTGTTTATCTCTACCTGGCAAGAGCTGCCCCTGCTCTCTCTGACTCAGTGATCGAAGCGCAACCTCCGCCCTGCGTTTAACGGTTATCCGCATGTTTTTATAGGACGGAATCAATAACTATGGAACGCTTATACAGGTCGATAATCAGCCAACAATGTGATATTGCCGATATCTTTCGCTTTCCGAAAATACTGTTCATCAGCGGTTATCAGCAACGCACCTGAATGTAAAGCAACTGCATGGTAAAGGGTATCGAAGAGATGGTGGTTCAGGCGGATCGATAGAGAACATGCGATATCCCATAGTGGCTGGATTTCAGTCACAGAAACTATGCCCAATTCCTGCAAATCTGCAATGTCATCAGCAATAGTGTCTGGCTTCAGGCGTACACCGACTGCCGCGATTTCGGCTAACCAATGGCAAGGTTGTTGGACTGTTATCGTGCCATTCTGCAAAGCAGACAGTAACGCCAAAGCTTCCGAAACATTGTGTTCGTTGGGATTTTCGGGAATCAGCCATTTGACAATCACACTCGCGTCCAATACGTACAGGTTCATGGGCGTCCCGCCATACGGGCTGCCTGAATTTCCTCTGCACTGACTGGTTTTGTTGCCGCCCGCCGCGCTAACAGCCTGTCTACGGCCTTTGCTCGGCGATGCACGGTTTCCTGCACCAAAGCTTCTTGCAACAGTCGCGCCAGCATCTCTTCGATTGTTTGACCAACAAAGATACTCTCGCACCGTTTTTTCAAATCGTCCGGTATCTCGATTGTCAGGATTGCCATTTCAGGTTGACTCCGTAATGAGTTGTTTGAGACGAAAGTTTGATTTCACCATTCCCCATCTTTTATCTCTGCTGAAAAGTATACAAATATTCATCGTCGCAAGGGAATTACTAACAACGTTCCTTTCGGGGAAAGATAGATAACTTTTGATTGCCTTCCGAAAAAAACTCAGCGACTCACTCACCCCGCCATCTCCACCACATGCTGCAACTCCCACATCCTTCGGTAAAGCCCGTTCCCGGCCATCAGCTCCCCATGCACACCCTGCTCCACAATCTTGCCCTTTTCAAGCACAAGAATCCGGTCATACTGCTCCATTGCTTTTAACCGATGGGTAATGGTTATCAGCGTTTTGCCTGCGCTGATGGCGTTCAGGGTCTGGGTCACCTCTCTCTCCGTAACGCCATCGAGGTTGGCGGTTGCTTCATCAAGAATCATGATGGGGGCACGTTGCAGCAGGATTCGGGCGATGGCGATGCGCTGGCGCTCTCCTCCGCTCAGTTTCATGCCGTGCTGGCCGCACCATTCGTCGAGTTTTGAGGTGAAGTGGCTGAGCCCGGCGGCGGTGAGCGCTTTTTTGAGTTCGTCGTCGGTGGCCTCCGGCCCGGCAAGGGTCAGATTTTCACGG
>CAINOO010000394.1 GCA_903851535.1 uncultured Chlorobiaceae bacterium
CTCTCTTTAATTTCTTCATTTTTCAGGAAGTAAATCCACTCATCAAGAGTATCTCGGGCGATGTCGTTGAAGCGGTTTATTTTGATCAGGTAATATTCAGGGTAGAGCGCCTCGACGCTCTCTTTGTTAAACAGTTGTTTTTGTTTTTCATTGAGTTCCAGGAGATCATGGTTGTGCAGGCCGACAAAACGAGTGGTGCCTTTGTAGATGTAATCGGTGCCACTGCCCAGATCAAAATAGAGGATGTTTATGGAGATGACTTTGGTTATGCCGCCGTACGATTGAGTCTCTTTCATCCCCTCTATGGCTGTTTTGGAAACGCCATAAAAGATTCGCTGCAGGTAGTCATATTCCCGATCATACTGTATTTCTATGATGATGATCTCTTGTTTCTGGTTGCGTACCTTGAGATCGACCCGGTTAAATTTGTCGAGTTTATCATCTTTGTTACTCTCACTTTCGAGAATATCGAGGATGGTGATCTCCTCTTTAAGCAGCTCACTTAAAAAGCCTTCCAGAATCCCGAAGTTGGCTTTGCTTCGCAGCAGCCGTTTTATGGCCCAGTCGAAGGTGATCAGCTTTCTTTTTTTTATCATACGTTACCAATTGGGGGACGTTGTTGACTACGTGTACTTGCGGAGAGGGAACCGTTATCCGCCATTTTTATTGGAAGGTAGCTCTAGTTGTGCAGAGTGCTTTAATGGGTGGCGTCGGTATTGAAAACAGCTTCGAGTCTTGCTATCCTGTTCCTGCATTGTAACCGTTCTGCTTTTCCATGGCAAGCAGGTCTTCTGTTGTCTCTATGGTTGGTTGATATTCCGGAATGAGTTGCTTCAGGAGCGATTTGATGCTCCGTGCGTCATTGCTGTTGATGGCGGCGGCAAGCTGGTCGAGTTCTGCCTGGAGTGCACTCCAGGGGATAAAATGCTCCCTTGTTTTGAAAATACGGGGATTGGCTGACGGGAGGGAGTGGTTGCCGATCAGCAACTCTTCGTAAAGCTTTTCGCCTGGGCGGAGTCCGGTAAAGCTGATTTCGATATCACCATCAGGATTTTCGCTGCTGCGAAGGGTGAGACCGGAAAGCTCAATCATATTGCGGGCGAGATCAACAATTTTGACTGGTTCACCCATTTCGAGCAGAAAGAGATCGCCTGATGAGGCCATGGCCCCGGCCTGGATGACGAGCTGTGCTGCTTCGGGAATGGTCATGAAGTAACGGGTAATCTTCTCGTGGGTTATGGTCAGGGGGCCTCCGCTCTTGATCTGGTTGCGGAACAGTGGCACTACCGAGCCGCTTGAGCCAAGCACATTGCCAAAGCGCACCATTGAGAAGCAGGTTGCGTGCCCTGATTCTGCGGCAAGTGCCTGCAGTATCATTTCGCAAAGCCTTTTGCTTGCCCCCATGATGTTGGTGGGCCGTACAGCCTTGTCGGTACTGACGAGCACGACGCTGCGTACACCGTGCTGCCGTGCGACCTCCGCGATGGAGCGAGTACCGAAAACGTTGTTGCGAATCCCTTCTGCAGGGTTCTGTTCGACCATCGGCACATGCTTGTAGGCTGCTGCATGGTAAATGACCTGGGGACGAAAGGTACGAACAATTTCAGAGATGCGCTCTCTATTGGTGACATCGCAGAGCAGGGGCACAATCCGTGTAGCAGAGGAGATGCGTGCACTGCGTAGCGTGAGGTCACGGTGAATCGAGTAAAGGTTGAGTTCTGAATTGTCGATCAGCAGCAGTGTCGATGGGCGGGCCTGAAGCAGTTGACGGCAGAGCTCACTACCGATAGAGCCTCCTGCTCCGGTCACCAGAATAATCTGGCTGGAAATAACCTGATCAATGAGGGCATAATCGAGCGGAACGGGGTCACGACCGAGAAGATCCACAATGTCGACCGGCTTGATATCAAATATATTTACCTTGCCCTCAACAAGCTCTTCAACAACAGGCAGCATCTGGATATGCACCTGATATTTCCGGTATTGTTCCACAACTTCATTGCGACGCCTTCGGCTTGCCGAAGGAATGGCAAGCAGAATATTTTTTATTGCACCCTGGCTGACCAACTCCTCTGCCTCCTGGGAGCTGAAAACGGTTATGCCGTTGATGCTGCGCCCCTGCAGATCCTCTTTATCGTCAATAAAACCGGCAACACTATATTTTTTGCTTCTGCCGATGGCCCTGACAATCTCCACCCCTGCTGAACCTGCACCATAAACCAGAATATTGTCGGCTGTATTGGAGCTTTTTTGATGGTGGTGTTCTATCCTGCTGCTGAGCATTCGAGGCAGAGCCCTGCCTCCACCGGTCAACAACAGAAAAAGTATTGGCTGCAAAATTCCTGCTGAAAGGGGTACTATCGGAACATTCAGGAATAAGAAAACAGAAAAAAAGAGGAGACCATAAAAGACAACACTTTTGAATATCGTGTAAAAGCTTTCGAAACTGTTGAAGCGCTGTACCGAGTTGTATATGCCGAATAACAGAAACACAGGTAACATCAGGACTGGAGCAAGCAGATAAGCAATCCACTCCTTCTCTACAGGCCGATGTAACACTCCTGAAAGAATTGATAAAGCCATCCACAGAGAGAGCTCTGCCGAGCATAAATCGAAAACAACAATGGTGACAAGTTTGAAAAGGCGGGAAGAGGCAAAGACTTTTCGGCTTATGGCGAAAAAACGGCGTTTCACTCTATTTTAGGTACTTATACTGAGCTATCGTTTTAAAAAAGCATATCCAGAGTTCCCAAAGAGGATATCTGGATATGATTGCTTTTGTTGCTTTGATACCGGCATTACTTGCGTTAATTGCCGCCACCTGTACCGTCAGCAGTACCACCACCACCTCCGGCAGTGCCGCCACCAGTTGCTCCACCAGTTGCTCC
>CAINOO010000395.1 GCA_903851535.1 uncultured Chlorobiaceae bacterium
CTTGATACCATTAAAACCAAGGGAGAGGCTGTCGCCGTTGTGATTCGGCTGCTCGGAGGAGAACCCTCTTACGACGCCTTCGGTAAAATCAGTCATTACAGTCTGGTGCCGCTCAACAAGCTTGGCCGTCCACGTATTGATGTGCTCATGCAGCTCAGCCCGATTTTCCGGGACGCTTTTGGTCTTCTCATGGATCAGCTCGACCGGCTTGTCAAGGAAGCAGCCAATGCCGATGAGCCGGTTGAGATGAACTATGTCAAAAAACATGTTGACGAGGCGATTGCTTCCGGTATGGCGTTCGAGACTGCTACCGCACGCCAGTTTACCCAGGCTCCGGGTGCCTATGGTACCTATGTTGATGACATGATTGAGGATTCGGCATGGGAATCAGAAAATGATCTTGACGACCTCTTTATCCGCCGCAACAGCAGCGCCTACGGCGGAGGCAGAAAAGGGGAGAATGAGTCCGCCATTCTGCAGAAGTTGCTCGGCTCGGTTGACCGGGTTGTGCACCAGGTTGACTCGACCGAGTTTGGCATATCCGATATTGACCACTATTTCTCCTCTTCCGGGTCGCTTCAGTTGGCTGCACGTCGCCGCAATACGAAGCCGGGCGATGTCAAGCTCAACTATGTTGAATCGTTCACCTCCGACATCAAGGTGGATGATGCCGAAAAATCGCTGCGTATCGAGTACCGTTCCAAACTGCTCAATCCAAAGTGGTTTGAAGGAATGCTCAAGCACGGTCACAGCGGTGCCGGTGAAATCAGTAACCGTGTTACCTACATGCTTGGCTGGGATGCCGTAACCAAAAGTGTTGATGACTGGGTCTACAAAAAGACGGCAGAGACCTACGCCCTTGATCCAGAAATGAGGGAGCGCCTCGCAACGCTCAATCCGCAGGCAATCAAGAACATTGTAGGCCGAATGCTTGAGGCAAATGGTCGCGGCATGTGGAAAGCCGACCAAAGTATGATAGATGAGTTGCAGCAGATCTATGCCGATCTTGAAGATCGCCTCGAAGGCCTGACCGACGACAAATAATGCATTCATTCATCCGCAGGGGCGCGGTCATCGCGCCCTTGTTCCAATTATCACGTTGTACGGATATTGGATAAGTGTTGTCATGATGGTCGGGGAAACCCCGACCATACGGTGTGGGGTGGTATGATTGCAAGGGCGGGATGACCCCGCCCGTACGTTACATGGACGTTGAATAATTTGGTGCCTCTTTGGTGATCTTGACATCATGCGGGTGGCTTTCCCTGAGGCCAGCCGAGGTTATACGTACAAACCTGGTATTGGTTTTCAGCTCCTCAATGCAGGTGACTCCACAGTAACCCATCGCCGATTTCAGTCCACCGATCAACTGATAGACCACTTCGTCAAGGCTGCCTTTAGCCGGAATTCTTCCCTCAATTCCTTCAGGCACATATTTTTTGGACTCACTTGATGCATCCTGGAAATAACGGTCGCTGCTTCCTTCAGGTTCCGACATGGCACCGAGAGAACCCATGCCGCGATAGGTCTTGAATTTTCTCCCTTCATAGAGAATTGTCTCCCCAGGGCTCTCATCGGTTCCGGCAAAAATACTCCCGATCATGACGGAATCTGCGCCTGCAGCGAGTGCTTTGGCAATATCGCCGCTGTATTTGACACCGCCGTCAGCAATGATGGGTGTGTTGGTTTTTGCCGCTTCTTCCGCGCAGTTCATGATGGCGGTCAGTTGAGGCATGCCGACACCGGCAACAATCCGTGTGGTACAGATACTGCCTGGTCCGATCCCGACTTTTATGCAGTCAGCTCCAGCTTCGATAAGGTCTCTGACTGCTTCAGGCGTAGCAACATTACCGGCGATCACCTGCAGGTCAGGCCAATCATTTTTGATGCTTTTGACCATATCAAGCACAGCCTTGCTGTGGCCGTGAGCGGTGTCGACGGCAATAATATCGACACCCGCATCAACCAGAGCCTGAACTCTTTCTGGTGTATTTTTGCTTATGCCTACGGCCGCTCCCACTCTCAGGTGCCCTTGTGAGTCCTTGCAGGCGTTGGGAAACTGTTTGCGTTGCTGGATATCCTTGAAGGTAATAAGCCCTTTGAGGTTTCCGTCACTATCGGTAATGAGCAATTTTTCGATCTTGTTGGAAAGCAGGATTTCTTCGGCTTTTTGAAGATCAACATCCTCACGGGCGGTAATGAGGTTTTTGCTGGTCATTATTGTTACGATTTTTGCATCAAGCTGGGGTTTGATGCGCAGATCCCTGTTTGTGACAATTCCTTTCAGTCTGCGTTCAGGGCCTCCTTCAAATTCCGGTCGAGCGATAACAGGAATACCTGAAATGGAATGGCGAAGCATCAGATCAAGTGCATCCTGCATCGTGTCATCTTCATAGAGGGTAAAGGGATTGCGGATGATGCCGCTCTCATATCGCTTGACCTTCGCAACTTCGCGTGCCTGCTCGTCTATCGTCAGGTTTTTGTGGATAATACCGATGCCACCGGCACGTGCCAACGCGATGGCAAGGCCTGATTCCGTTACGGTGTCCATGGCTGCGCTTACCAGTGGGATTTTGAGCGCAATGGTTTTTGTGAGTCTGCTTTCAGTAGTTGTTTCCTTTGGCAGAACGCATGAATATGCAGGAATAAGAAGAACATCGTCAAACGTCAGCGCTTCATAGAGAATCTTCATCATGAGCAGGGGA
>CAINOO010000396.1 GCA_903851535.1 uncultured Chlorobiaceae bacterium
GAACTCTATGCCGAGGGTGCCGCAGTAGGTTTCGCGCAGGTTCTGCAACAGTTCGCGCAGCGCCATGCTCTCGTTGCCGAAATAGGTATTGCTTGTGTTGAAGACAATATCCATGTCGGTATCGGAAAAACCGTAAAAGGAGGGCTCAAGATCGGGCAGGGCAGGCCGCTCCTGCCGCTTCAGCGGATCAAGGTTGGCCCAGCGGGAGCCAATGTTTCGGTAGGCGGCAATAAGCTGCTGCACAGAAACCCGCTTGCGCCCAAGTTCCGCATCAGGGCTGGCAAGCACCCGGCAGATGGGTCCGAGGCGCGCTCGCTCGGCAAATGAGGCCTGGACAGGGGAGTGCGCAATATCGGGAGCATCACCGTTGGCTCCCGGTACATTCTGCATGGCGTCAAAGTAGGCGCGCCAGCTTTCAGAAACAGAACCGGGATTGTCGAGATAGGCTTCGTACAGGTCTTCGATATAAGGGGCGTTGCCTCCAAAAAGATAGGAGCTGCTGCTATACTGCTGCATCATGGTTTGACGGGCTTTTCTTCGAAAGGTTCGAAAGGGTTGTTGCTGAAATGGCCGTAACGGAGGTTTCCGTACGCGGAGCGGGAATGCAGGATACTTATTCCCCGTGAGTTATGGGTAATGGCGTTTACTCGGTGATCCATGTTTTCTTTAGGGTTTTCACCTCTGGTGTGAATCATTAGGAAGTATAAGACATCTCGGGGCTTATTGCGAAAAAATTCATAAAAATTAAAAAAGAGTGATGATTCTGTTTATCTGCTCATGGCGAAAAAGAGCGACAAACGGTTGGGCTGTTATTCGTGCTCTTCAGAGCTGCATGGCCCAGAGTGTGGCGGAGGAGATCGCTATGGCTGAGGCGAAGCTGAGCAGGGTGCCGATAAGAATGTATTCGGCCTGTTTGAGCTTTTTTGACTCTTCGAAGCGCAGAATTGATTTGGCGGCAATAAGGAATCCGATGCTTTCAGGCTGTCCGGAGAGGAAAAGGAGAAAGATCAGTCCCCGTTCCAGTTGACCGATGAGTACGCCTCCGTTTTGCAGCCCGTCGAGTTTGAGATTGTTTTTGCTGGTAATCTCTCTGGTGACGAGTGCGATGAGAAAACCGGCTCCCCTGACGGTTGCTATAAAGCCGGCAAACCCGGTAAAAATCTGGTATCCGGTACCGGCGAATACCACGCCATGTGCACCGTGGGAGAGAAAACCGGCAAGAAAGATCAGGCTGAAGAGATGCGCAGTCTGGTCGGCAATGAAGGTGGTAACACTCTCCTCTCCGCTATGCTGCTTGATGAAGTCGATGAGGGTATGAAGGGCGAAAACAGAGAGTGGAGCTTCCCAGCAGTTCCAGCTCTGGAGCAGCATCCAGGTGGTGGCTGCGTGTATGGCGCCATGCAGGATGAGCATGATCGGCAGTCGCTTGTTGCGTGCCATTTTTTTTGGCTGGAGAAAAAAATCAGCCATGCAGTGGGCAGCAATGAGTATTGTGGCAATTTTTTCCATTGCTACCGTTTTTTATGGATTGGCAAATCGTTCAGATGCTGAGGGTCGTTCTGTA
>CAINOO010000397.1 GCA_903851535.1 uncultured Chlorobiaceae bacterium
AACCGTAACCCTTCTTGCCGTTAAACCACTTGACCTTGCTTTTTGCCATGCGTCATATTGTTTTCAGTATCCGGCCATCACATTTTGGCTGCATCAATCTTTAGAAAGTCAGCAATTAAAGCCTGTTTCCAAATACCCTTAATACGGTATATTTGCATACCATTGGCAATAACGCAGCAAGCCCGCCATCCTGAACACCAATCGTTTTGGCATATAAAAGAGTACTTTTCAGTAGGAAATAGTGAGCAAGCTTCATATCTTTGCCTTGTAAATGCGGCATTAATCATCAGTATCCGCATTATCGGCTCTCCCCCTGAATAATTCCCGTCATGTCACGTGCAGCAAAAAAGCTCACCGAAAGTATCGGCAGCGCCCCTTTGCCTGAAATTGACAATTTCCAAAATCAGCATCAAACGTTGGAAACCATTCCGCCGCATTGACATCGGCGCAAGACTTGTACCCCGACTCCTGAAGAGAGAAAAAAACAGGCCATTGTTGGTGCTCAAAACCATTTGTTCACCGATCACTTTTAACCCATTGCAAGACCATGTCAAACGCACAACAGGAACCAAACAGTCTGTTACAGCGCAGTGTAACAACCCACGTAGCAAGAAATCTGGCAAACACGACCAAGACCCCGCCACAGATGATGTCCATAACCCCGAGATGGCTTTTGAAGCTGCTCCCGTGGGTTCATGTCTCATCCGGCACCTACCGCGTCAACCGCACCAAGATTGAGTTGCAGAAACCCGAGCGTATCGGCATCGATTTTCTTAGAGGCATCGCATCATTCCGCCCTGAATCCCTGAAAAGCATTCCGCTCTTCGCCTCATTTGATGAAGAAATCATCATCAACCTGGCAAGAAAGTTTGTGCTTGAAGAGGCCGAACTTGGCAATACCCTGATTTTAGAAGGCGAAGACCGCCACAAAATTTTCATCATTGCTCATGGCCAGGTAGAAATTTTAAGCAAGGGACTGCATGGAGAGGATCTCCGTATTGCGCTGCTTTCAGAAGGTGAATATTTCGGTGAAGAAGACCTTGTCTCCGACAAGCCATCATCCGTCACCATCCGCACCATTACCCCCGGCTCCTATTTCTCTCTCTCCAGTGTCGATATCGAAAAACTCTTCCAGGAATCTCCGTCGCTGAAAGAATCATTTCAGGCATCGGTCGCGGAGTACCTTAAAATCCGCTCGACCGTCAACAAACACGGTGAAAAACACATTGATCTTATCGCCGGATTTGCGGAGAATATTGAAATACCTGAAACCTATGTCGATTACTCCAACAAACCCCGTGAGTACTCGCTGCAAGCCATACAGACCGTTGTGCGTGTCCATACAAGGGTTTCCGACCTCTACAATGAGCCCTATAACCAGATAGAGCAGCAGATGCGCTTGACGATCGAGGGCATCAAGGAGCGGCAGGAGTGGGAATTCATCAACAACCGTGAGTTCGGCCTTCTCCATTCTGCCGATCCCGGACAGCGCATCAGCACCCGCTACGGCACACCGACCCCAGATGACCTCGACGATTTGCTCACCAAAGTGTGGAAAAAACCAGCCTTCTTTATCGCCCATCCTAAAGCCATTGCCGCCTTCGAGCGCGAATGCACTTGGCGCGGCGTGCCACCGGCCACCATCAACCTCTTCGGTACTCCTGTACTGACCTGGCGCGGCGTGCCACTTGTCCCAAGCGACAAGCTTGAAATCAACACACAGAACAAACTTGGTCAAGGCACAACCAATATCATTCTGCTTCGCGTCGGCGAAAATGAGCAGGGCGTGGTTGGATTGCATCAGGCCGGAATCCCCGGAGAGATCAGCCCAAGCCTTTCAGCAAGGCTTATGGGTCTCGACAAACTTGGCGTCGCCTCCTATCTGCTGACACTCTACTCCTCGCTGGCCGTACTGACAGATGATGCTCTGGCTATCCTTGAAAATGTTGAAGTCGGCTACTATCACGATTACGAACATCGGCAATTGGGTACCAAAATAAAATAGAGCCGTAACGACAAACCACTACGGAGAGAGCGGCATGATTCAATTCCTGGATAGCCTCTCTCTCTGCAGATTTACCATTGTGACTTATGCCAAATGAACATGAGCAACCCGGCATTCCGGGAATCGGAAGTGACCTGCTCAGCCTGGTATTCATTGCACAGATAGCAGGCCGCCTGTTCAATGAACTGCCCGAAGCTGGCAGCGTCCCGAAATATGAAACCGACAACGCAGGGTTTCCTGGGCAAAAAACTGAACCGCTGGGGCATCATGCAAATAAACTGACCGAACAGCAGAACTATGCAGAAAACAGGGATGGTTCATACGGACTCGACCAGTTCATACAACGCAACCTGCCTCCAAAGCCGGAGAGTAGCGAAAGTTTTTCAAAGGCCAGTCCGGAAACCATCGCACCCTTTTTCACCACGCTGAACGGCGGACTCCCTTCTGAAGACGATTTTTC
>CAINOO010000398.1 GCA_903851535.1 uncultured Chlorobiaceae bacterium
AACAACAGCGCTCCCTCTCGGGAGCATTGTCTGTGTGCCTGTTGACGAAGCGGGATTTGCTTCACTATTTTCAGGGAGCCACGGCATGCCCGAAGTGGCGGGATTGCGGAGTTCTCCTGTTTCTTCGGCGTGGAGGGGTAGTTGGTTCACTGCTGCGCATAGCGTCAGTGCAAGCAGTGCCCGAAATACCATTCCTGGTTGGAATTGTTTTCTTTTCGCCATAATACAAAAAAGGTTACGAGCGTTTTGTTAAACGTTGTCATCTCGACCGTTGCGAGAAAGGTCGTTGATCTTGTATTGTTGATGATCAGCCAGCGATAAAGGCTGATTTGCCTGAACTGAGTGCTTCGAGTTTTACGTGCGCAGTTCCGGATTTTATGAGTCCGATCTCTTTTGCTGCGCTTGTAGACAGATCGATGATTCTGCCTTTGACAAACGGACCCCGGTCGTTGATGCGCACAATGACATCCTTGCCGTTTCGCAGATTGGTTACTCTTACCAGGGTGCCGAATGGAAGAGAGGGATGGGCGGCGGTCAGCTTGCCCATATTAAATGTTTCGCCGTTTGCTGTCTTGCGACCGTGAAACTGATCGGAGTAAAATGAGGCGCGGCCTTCGGTAACAGGGACGTGTGCCTTTTTTTGCCATTGCGTTCTCTCTTTTGTATGGAGAGTGGGACGGATGGCAGCTTCCGCAGAGTTGTAGAGTGGATTAAAGGGTGTTGCGGGTACTGAAAAATATGAGCAGTTATGGCTCGCTCCGAGGGCTATGGTGATCAGGATTGCAACAAATGACAAGGAAAAAAATTGTTTTTCATGCTTCATGCGCTCATGGTTTAAATCCGCCGTTCCTTACAGGGTACTCATACAGGGAACAGGTAAAGAATGAATTAAAAGCACTATGGCTATTTAGTTGTTTTCGAGACCCAATATAAAGAAAATATTTCAAAACAGGAAATATTTGCTGGAGTGCTTGTATGTAAAGGTGTTACCGTCTTTTTTTGCCTCTTGTGAGGGGGATTGTAACCTCATTTTCCCCTTCAATTCGCTCTTGTTTTTTTTCCACAGGCAAAGCTGTGCAGTGCGTTTTGATCTCTCTGAGGTTTCTTCGATTTAGAACTTATTAGTCTATATTATCGGGTGCAATTTTCTTGAATTCAACATGGTTTTCATTTTTCCTCGTTGCTTATGTCAAAAATATCGGAAGGTGCTGGGTTAGAAAATAAGTCAGGACATTCTGGCATGAAACGGCTTGCAGGCCTCTCTCTTGCTGCTCTCGGTGTGGTGTTTGGTGATATCGGTACAAGTCCTCTTTATGCCGTTCGAGAGTGTTTTCATGGCGAGTATGGCATTCCTATCACACAAGGCAATGTTCTTGGTGTTCTTTCCCTGCTCGTATGGGCTCTTATCCTGATTGTCAGTCTGAAATATCTGACCTTTATCATGAAAGCTGATAATGACGGAGAGGGCGGTATTCTTGCCCTTACAGCACTGATTATTACGCAAAGCAAGAAAAAGGGTTATGAACGGTGGTTTTTGGTGATCATCGGCTTGTTTGGAGCAGCTTTGCTCTATGGCGATGGCATGATTACTCCAGCCATCTCGGTTCTCAGTGCCGTTGAGGGTGTGCAGATCATTGCCCCGGCCTTCAAGGATCTTGTCATTCCGGTTACCATTCTTGTGCTTGTAGGACTTTTTTTCTTTCAGCATCATGGCACGGCAAGAGTTGGTGCACTGTTCGGACCGATTATTTTTGTCTGGTTTGTGGTTATCGGACTTCTTGGTCTTGTTGAAATTATCCGCTTTCCGCAGATCCTGCAGGCTATCATGCCCTGGTATGGGATATCCTTTCTTTTAAGCAATCACCTTCAGGGTTTTATGGTGCTTGGAGCGGTTTTTCTCTCTGTTACGGGGGCTGAAGCGCTTTATGCCGATATGGGTCATTTTGGAAAAAAGCCTATCCGCCTTACCTGGATTTTGCTGGTGCTTCCGGCATTGCTTCTGAACTATTTCGGCCAGGGTGCGCTGCTGCTTGCCTTTCCCGAGCAGTCTCATAATCCGTTTTACAGCCTTGTGCCTTCATGGGCGATGATTCCCATGGTGCTGCTTTCGACTTTGGCAACCATTATTGCGTCGCAGGCGCTTATTACGGGTGTTTATTCGCTGACCCAGCAGGCAATCCAGCTTGGTTATCTGCCCCGTTTAACCGTGACGCATACCTCGGCAAAGCATATCGGGCAGATTTATGTTCCTGCGGCAAACTGGGCATTGATGATAGCAACCATCACACTGGTCGCTGGTTTTGGTTCGTCAAGCAAGCTTGCTGCCGCTTATGGTGTTGCGGTAACGGCCACCATGCTGATTTCGACGATCCTGTTCTATTATGTTGCACGCGATCTGTGGAAGTGGAACAAGATTGGACTCAATGTGCTGATCAGCTTTTTTGCTCTTATCGATCTCTCCTTTTTCGGGGCAAGTGCGAGCAAGCTTTTTCAGGGTGCGTGGTTTCCTCTTGCAATCGGGCTGCTGGTTTTTACTCTTATGCTTACCTGGAAGCAGGGACGCAGTCTTCTGTTGCAGCAGTTGCAGGATCGTACCTTGACGGTTGAAGAGTTTCTCCAGAGCCTTTCATTGCAGCAACCCTACCGGGTTAATGGCCAGGCGGTCTACCTGACGGCCAATCCTGACGTCGTGCCGGTCGCCATGCTTCATAACTTGCGCCATAACAAGGTTATGCATTCTGAGGTTGCTCTCTTTCATTTCAGCACGGAACGGGTGCCGAGGGTACCAAACAGTCAGAAGGTAGAGGTAACCAAATTGGGTGATGGCTTTTTCAAGGTTGTTGCCCGGTACGGATTTCTGGAATATCCCAATATCCGTCAGGTCATAGCTCTTGCAAATCATCAGGGGCTCCATTTCAGACCGGAGGCGATCAGCTTTTTCCTGAGCCGTGAAAAAATTGTTGCCGGGCTCAAGTCGAAAATGATTTTATGGCGCAAAAAACTCTTTGCCCTGATGTCCCGTAATGCACTCAGCGCTACGGCATACTATGATCTTCCTGCTGGCCAGGTGATTGAGATAGGTGTTCTGGTGCAGATATGAGCAATGGTGCAGTTTCAGTAAGTCCGGGCGGCAGAGATGTGGTGCATGACTGAGTATTTGCAGCATATTGTTGCCAATCCGCTGCCATCAGCGCTTGTTATTGGCAATCTGATTGTCATAGAAAGTCTTCTTTCTGTTGATAATGCGGCGGTGCTGGCCACCATGGTCATGGATTTGCCGCCCAAACAAAGGGCAGCGGCATTAAAGTATGGTATTATAGGAGCCTATCTCTTTCGAGGAGTGTGCCTTTTTTTTGCCTCTATTCTGGTGCAAATCTGGTGGCTGAAGCCGATTGGGGGCATCTACCTGCTCTACCTTGTCTGGGCCTGGTTTAAGGGCAGAAAGACTCCTCAAAAGGAGGATGATTATTTTGACAAGAAGAGTAGTTGGTTGTATCGCTTGGTGTCAGGCCCGTTGGGGGCTTTTTGGTCGACCGTTCTTTTGATTGAAATGATGGATCTTGCGTTTTCGATAGACAATATCTTTGCTGCGGTGGCTTTTACTGATAATCTGGTGCTGATCTGCATCGGGGTTTTTATCGGGATTCTTGCAATGCGTTTTGTTGCCCAGGGGTTTGTAGGGCTGATGGAGCGTTATCCGTTTCTCGAAACGTGCGCATTTATGGTCATTGGTTTGCTTGGGCTCAAACTCTCACTTTCTGCTGTGGAGCATTTTTATCCTGAAATTGCCTTTATCAGGTTTATGGAGGGGACAAGTGGCGATATCATTACCTCTGGAGTGACGGTTGCTATTTTTGTTGTTCCTGTGTTTGCAAGCGTTTTGTTCACTTTTTTCCGAAAAAAGCGCTCCTGAGACGGCATAAAAAAAATGTTGTCTGTCACAGTATGGTGCATTATATTTTGTATACCTGACATATATGAATTATATATACTTGCGTGCAGGTTTGTGAGGTCCGCATTCATAAATTGTATAGGATTCCATTGACGTCCCATTTTTTTGATAAATGAATAGCATTTACCCATGCCTTCAAATACCGGATTCAGCCAAAGACTCAGAGAATATATATTGCAAAAACATGGTTCAGTCAACTCGTTTTGCAAAACAGTCGGGATAAAATACCCGGCTCAAATGACTCCCTATCTTCAGGGAAAGTGCCGTCCAGGCAAAAAAATGCTTGAGCGGCTCAAAAATGACGGGGCGGATATACAGTGGTTGCAGAGTGGTCAGATGAAGGATTCTCCATTGGCTTCGCTCAGCAGTGCAATGGCATTTTCCCGTTCCCGCATGGATATTGACAACTTGTTCCGCCAGGTTCATCTGAATGTTGGAGCTGGGAGTGACCGCTACAAGCCTGTCATTGAGGCTTATGCACTTATTGATGATTCGGAACGTCTCGTTGATATGACAGGATCAATTGAAACTTTTTTGGGCTATGAACCCAATGCCCTGTCAGAGGCGAGGCTGGGCGATCTGATTCATCCTGATGATTATGTCTTTGTGAAAAGTATGTTGCAGCGACAACGGCAGGATGATGATATTGTGACCTTTCACTCCAGGTTTAAAAATGGCGAAGGCCTCTATGTGCCGATAGAGTGGTGCCTCTATATAAAGTGCAAGCCGATGTCTGACCTGAGAGAATATACCATGATTCTGAGGAGGTCGGGCAGTTAGTCCTGCTCTGTATTGTCGCGGCTTGCCCTTTTCTCTTGCTGTGAAGGTTTATGCGATTGTTTTCACCATTGAAGGGTTTTGTTCTTGCTGTTTTATTTGTATTAATGGGGGCGGGTAAAAATTAATCATAGTCCCGGGTTATGCAACCGGAAAGGAGGTCGAGATGATACAGTTCAGAGTTGGAGACAAAATTATCTATCACAAGCCGAAAAGCTCAATTCATCCAGGCCCGAGAGCAAAGCAGGTCTACCCTCTTGAGCATGGAGAGGCCTACCATTATGTGGTTGACAAGTTCTGGACGGTCGACAAGGTCCATGATGATGGGACTCTTGACGTCGTTACCCGGACAGGTAAAAAAAACAGGCTTCAGGCAAGTGATCCCAATATTACCAAAGCCCATCTGTTTCAGCATCTGCTTTATCGCAAGCGCTTTCTGTCTCTGAACGACGTGTTGTGACCGGCCTGGCTCGACAGCCTGGTTTGAAGGTGTTTTGTGACCTGCCGGATATGTTCGTCTGCTTATTGCTGGCTTATCTTCAAAAATATGGCTCCGTTAAGGGTTGCCCAACTTGACGTTGCCTGTTGGCCGGACGGAAGAGTGGTGCGGGGAGTGAGCGTTGCATTGGTGAAATTGGTATCCATGATGTTTGCGCCTCTCATGTTTGCGCCGTCCAGGTTTGCTCCTTCAAGATCAGCCTCAAAAAGGGAGGCTCCTTCAAGATTTGCTCCGCTCATGTTCGCATTGGTGAGCGTAGCCCGGTAAAGAAGTGCATGTGAGAGGTTGCTCTTGCTGAGATCGGCACCTTTGAGAAATGCACGCTCCATGTTCGCACCCTGAAGGTTTGTTCCCCGCATTTGTGCAGATCGCATGTTCGCTTTGTTGAAATTGGCATTGTGGAGGTCAGCACCACTCATGTCGGCATAGTTGAGAGAGCTGGTTTCAAAATGCGACTTCCCGGAAACCTTTGGTTCATTTCTTTTGTCGATTATGGTGTTTCTGCGGTTTTCGCTGCCTGGTGTTGTCCTGTTTTCAGGTGCTGCAGATTTTGCCTGGAGTGGAGTTTCATAAATTAATGGTGCACTTTCCCCTTCCGTGACAAATTTTGCGTTGTGCAGCGTACTCCAATGAGCGGTAGCTTTTTCGCCTGACGGCAGAATGGTGTTGTTTGAGATCGTCGCTCCATCGACGATGGCCTGTTGCATGAAGAGTGCCCCCTTCAGGTTGGCTCCCTTCAGGTTGGCCCCCGCCAGATTAGCTTCAAAAAGGGTGGCGTTGGCCAGATTTGCTCCCGCAAAGTCGGCATTCTCAGCTACGCTCCATCGCATATTTGCATCCTGAAGATTTGCGCCTGTGAACTTTGCGCCTTTCATGAACGCTCCCTGGAGATTTGCCTTGACAAGGCAGGCACCCGAGAGGTCGCTTTTTTTGAGATCGGTCTTTTTTATCAACGCCATCATAAGGTTTGCCCCTTTCAGGTTAGCCATATCAAGCGTTGACCCGCTGAGTTTCGCGTTGATTAATACCGTTTTGTTGAGGTCTGCTTCGGTCAGATTGGCATCTTCAAGTTCGGCCTCTTCGAGGTCAATTATTTCTCCCGGCCTGGCAAGACGCATGGAATTCCATGCTGAAACACTTCTCTTCAGCGTACCGAGAGCCTCTTTATCGTAAGCGGATGCCGTTTGGCTTGCTGAGAGTGCCAAACCAAGAAAAAGAGTGATGACTTTATGCTCAATCTGTTTCATGATGTTGTTGTATGGTTGGTTTGCAGACTCCCTCCCGGGCACCATTGTGCCGCTGAGTTGAAATGTTACATTCCCGAAAAGTTATGAAATTTCGCTTCTATAAAGAAACTTAATTGCCTTCATAAGTTGTTTCTATAGTAATGCGTTGTTAAATAATGGGTTGTTTTAATTTTTCAAGGGGGTATGTGATGGAGGGTAGAGGTTTCTACAGTGGAAAGGTTCTTGTGGCTGGCGCGACAGGAGGGACAGGACAGTGGGTGGTGAAGCGTCTTTTGCATTATGGTGTGGCGGTGAGGGTTTTTTCGAGGGATGGCGATAAGGCTTTTCGTCTTTTTGGAGAGCGTGTCGAAATTGTGGTTGGCAAGATACAAGATGAGCAGGATGTTGCC
>CAINOO010000399.1 GCA_903851535.1 uncultured Chlorobiaceae bacterium
GAATCTCGAAATACTCTTTGTCTGTCGTATCAGCGGGAACAGACGCAGTCAATGGCATGGAAAAGGATGCAGAAGGAACCGTACAGAAAAGGAGAAGGGCTATCATGACGCCCTGAACACCCCGCCGCAAAGCGACCCTCCACAACCAGCCTCCGCTACTCTCGCTGTTCCTCTGCATCATTCACCTTAAAGCCTCTTCAAGAGCCGTTGCACTGTCGGTACGCTCATCACGGTATTTGATAATCACCGGAGTATAGATCGAAAGTCCATGTTCCGCAGCAAAATCACCCTTGATCCTTCGTGACCCGGCAACAACAACCGCCCCGGCAGGAATGACAAGAGGCGATTCAGCACTCTTGCGATAAATGGTATTCCGTGCCAAATCGTAGACCGGCGTTGAGCCATTCAGAATAACTCCGGTACCGATAACCGCCCGCTCCCGCACTATGGTACCCTCATAAATACCACAATTACCACCAACCATCACCTCATCCTCAACAATGACCGGCATGGCACCAACAGGCTCAAGCACGCCGCCAACCTGGACACCCGCCGAAAGATGCACCTTTTTGCCAACCTGGGCACAACTCCCCACAAGGGCATGGGAATCAATCATGGTTCCCTCATCAACATAAGCCCCGACATTGACATAGGCCGGAGGCATTATCACCACGGAAGGAGCGAGATAAGAACCATCCCGCACCGACGACCCGCCGGGAACAATGCGGACATTATTGGAAAGCGTAATTTTTTTAAGTGGATACGTATCCTTGTCGATAAAGGCAAACCCGGTCTCATGGTCATCAAGTGACACATAGCTCTCCTGCAATCGGCCCAGACGCATGCCAAGCAGAATACCCTCCTTTACCCAAAAATTGACCTGCCACTCTCCACCCGATTTTTCCGCCGCCCGCACCAGCCCCTCGTTGAGCAACTGCTTGAACTGGTTAAAAACGGTGCGCGCTTCAGGAATTTCCCAGAGCGCAGCCGGGCCGAGAGATGAAAAACCCAGAATCGCCTCTTTCAATGCATCATACTGTCCCATAAAGCACGCTCAACTGTTTTACTGTTAAATATCGCCATATTCGGCGGTAATATCCTTATTGTTTTTTCTGCTGTAAAAGCGGAAATCGTCACTTCTGAGACTCTCATCAGGCTTCACCTGCACAAAAAGCATGTGCTGGAGAAACCACTTCAGCTCGGTCTTCATATCACTGTTCTGCAAAGGCTCAACAACCGTCGGGCTGACATAGAGGTCGAGCTGCTGAAACTTCATCGGGTGCTGCAGGGCATACTTCCTCAGCCACCGTTCAATCTGGTTGATGGTGGTAAACCGGGCCTGTACCACGCCACTCCCACCACAGGCCGGGCACTGATCACCCATCCGCTGCATCAGGCTTGGACGTATCCGCTCACGGGTAATCTGCATGATCCCGAAATCAGACATAGGCAGAATGTTCGATTTTGCCCGATCGTTGCGCAACTCGGTTTTCATGGAGTCGTAAACCTTCTTGGCATTTTTCTGGTCGAGCATATCAATAAAATCAACCACAATAATGCCGCCGATATCACGCAGGCGCAACTGGCGCACCACCTCACGCGCCGCTTCGAGGTTGGTCTTCAGGGAGTTCTCCTCCTGCTCACGCTTGGCCGCATAGCGTCCGCTGTTGACATCAACAACCACCATCGCTTCAGTGTGCTCAATAATAATATAGCCACCCGATTTGAGCCACACCTTGCGCGAAAAGATCGACTCAACATCCTTGGCAATTCCATACCCCTCAAAAAGCGGCAGCTTGCCCTGATAGAGAGTGACATTTTTCACCATCTCGGGCGCCGCCCACTGGATATAGTTCAGCGTCTCCTTGTAGATAACCGGAGAATTCGCCACAATTTCAGAAACATCAGAGGTGAGCGAGTCACGCAGCACACTTGATATGATGGTATCCTCCTTGAAAATCAACTGGGGCGGGGCAGCATCCTGCAACTTCTCCTCAATCTGCGTCCACTTGGCAAGCAGCTTCTCAAGATCCTGCTTCAACAGCGTCTCCTCCTGATCCTCAGCCACCGTACGGATAATAGCGCCAAACCCTTCGGGAAGCATGGAACGAACCAGCTTCTTCAGCCGTGAGCGCTCCTTGCGTGCAATCACCCGGCGGGAGACTGCAACCTGGCCGCCGCCAAACGGCAACAGCACCATAAAACGCCCGGCAATTGTAATATCAGAGGTAAGGCGCGAACCTTTGCTGCTGATCGGCTCCTTGATAACCTGCACCAGAATAGAGTCATTCGGTTTGAGCTTTCCGGCAATCATCTGCGTATAGGACTGCCTTTTCTCCGC
>CAINOO010000400.1 GCA_903851535.1 uncultured Chlorobiaceae bacterium
CAGAAACGCAATGAGCATAAAGGCATCCATGTAGGCAAGGTGGTAGCTTTGGGCTGTCAGAGTGCCCTCAAGTGCTTTGAGTGCGGCAATTTCTGCTCCGGCTGGTGACAGGCCACCTCTCTGTGTGGCGGCCTGTTGCAGCATGTCGATTCTTGCTGCGGCTGCCGGGTCGTAGGGTGAAAGGTGGCTGAGCAGCTCCACCCGGTGTGTTGCCATGCGGTTGGTGATGTAGGTGTTGGTGAGGGCGATGCCGAATGATCCGCCGAGCTGGCGCACCATGTTGTTGAGCCCGGTGGCCTGCCCGATGTCGCGGCCATGCAGTCCCGAGACGGCAAGCATGGTGACGGGAATGAAGATGAAGCCGAGCGCCACGCCACGCACAAGCAGTACCCAGAAGAAGTTGGATGATCCAGACTGCATGGTCTGCTGGCTAAGTTCAAAGCAAAAGAAAATAAAGGCGCTCATGCCAACGGACATGAGCAATTTTGGTGAAACTCCCCGTTGCAGGGCGATGCCGAGCGGGAGTGAAATGATGCCGGTGACCATGGCGCTTGGAAAGAGTACCGTCCCGGTCAGCACCGCCGTAAAGCCGAGCAGCCGCTGGACAAAGACGGGAAAGACAAAAAGTGAGCCATAGAGACCGTAACCAACGATAAAGGTAAGCACGGCCGCAATGGCGAGATTTTTGCTTCGGGCCAGGACGCGCAGATCGACGGCCGGTTCTTTGGTGTGCAGTTCCCAAAAGACAAATGCAAGCAGGGCTGCTACGGCAATGAAGGTGAAGAAGGTGATATAGGGTGTATCAAACCAGTCTTTTGATTGCCCTCGTTCAAGGATGAATTGCAGCGAGCCGATGCCGACGGCGAGAAGCCCTATGCCTGTCCAGTCGATTTTTGAGACGGCATGACGAACTTTTGGCTCTTTGAGAAAGGTGTAGGATGACCATGCGGCGAGAAGGCCGACCGGAATATTGACAAAAAAGCACCACTCCCACGAGAAATAGTCGACCAGATAGCCTCCAAGCAGCGGGCCGATGGTGGGGCCGAGCACGAGCCCCATAGAGAAGATGCCGGTTGCCTTGCCGCGCTCTTCGGGGCGGTAGGTTTCGTAGAGGATCGCCTGGGAGGTTGGCAGAAGCGCCCCGCCGCCAAGGCCCTGAATGAAGCGGAAGAAGACGAGCGCCCAGATGTCAGTGGCCATGCCGCAAAAGAGCGAGGCAAGGGTGAAGAGCAGGATGGAGCCGATGTAGTAGTTCCGCCGTCCGAGCAGGTTGCCGAGGAAACCGGAGAGGGGAATGACGATGACGTTGGCGATGGCGTAGCTGGTGACCACCCACGAAACATCTTCAATGCTTGCGCCAAGGTTTCCGCTGATCTGCGTTATGGCGACGTTGACAATGGTGGTGTCGATCAGCTCAAGCATGGCCGAGACGATAACCGTCAGGGTGATGATGATTTTGCGCAGACCGGTGTCGTAGGTCTGGGCCGGATTCGGCAGCATTGCCGCTACCGAAGTGCCATTCTGTGGTTGTGGTCGAGACATGTATAAATTTATTTTACCTTTACCTCTACCACCACGTTCATGCCAGCGGATAGCGGGTGGTTTTTATCGGGCTTTTCGGTAAAGACGATTTTTACCGGAATACGCTGGGTGACCTTCACAAAGTTGCCGCTGGCGTTGTCGGGTGGCAGCAGGGCGAATTGTGCGCCGGTGCCTGCTGAGAGCGACTCCACCTTTCCCTTGAACTCTTTGCCGGGGTATGCGTCAACCTTGATGATGACCGGAAGGCCGGGAGTGATTTTGTCGAGCTGGGTCTCCTTGAAATTAGCGTTCACCGTGAACTCATTGCTCCCGACAAGCGCGATGAGCTGTTGCCCTGGAGAGACATACTGGCCTGGCTCAACACTTTTTTTCGAGATATGGCCTGATGCCGGAGCGGTGATGGTGGTGTAGGATAGCTGGAGTTCGGCATTGCGTAGTTCAGCTTCCTTCAGTCGTACCTGTGCAGCCGTGCTGCTCTGTTGGCCAGCCGCTGCTGCATGTTGTGCTGACGATGCTTCCGCACCGGCATGGACAGCATCAAACTCTGCCTGTGAAATAACATCCTGATGGCGCAGATTTTCGTTTCGGCGCAGGTCGGCCTGCTGTTTGCGGCTTGTTGCTGAGGCTGCACGTGCGTTTGCTTCGGCGGCAAGCACGGATGCTCGGGCATTCTGCAGGGCGGCTTCAGCCATATCACGCTTGATTTTGTAATCGGGAATTTCGAGCGTGATAAGGGTGTCTCCCTTGTTTACTCTTTGATTGGTGTTTACCACCACTGTACTGACTGTTCCCGGAATCCGGGAAATGACCGGGTAGATGTCTCCGACAATCTGAGCGTTGTCGGTCTCGACATAGAGGAAGGAGTGGTAGATCTTGTTTCCGCCCCAAATCAGGGCGACAGCAGCGAGAACGCCAATAATGACCATGCGCAGGGGCTTTGCAGCTTTTGGGCTCTCTTTTCCGGACGGGTTGTTTTCAGCCATTGTGTTTGATTCAGGTTGTTCCATGATCTTGGTTGTTGTCAAGTGTTTTCATAATCACGACGGGGCATGTGGCGTGGCGCAAAACCGCTTCGGCCGTGCTTCCTACCAGAAGACGGGCGATTGCTGTGGTTCCATGGGAGCCGAGCATGATCATGTCGGCATGGTGCTCTTTTGCATAACGGAGAATGGCGGCGGCAGGTTCGCCGTGCTCAACGGTAAAGAGGGCTCGGGCCCTGTTTTTGGAGAGCATGTCGCTGTAGCGCGAAAATTCATGCAGGTGCGCTCTGAAGAGGCCCTTGTCATGCTCTTCTCCCTGAACGACATAGAGCACAACGATTTCCGTATTGGCGCAGTGCATTGCGGCAGCATAGCGGACTACGGCATCTGAGGAGGCTGAAAAATCAACGGCGCAGATAATTTTTGTCAGAGGCTTCTCCATGTTACCAGAAAACCTCCCCGGTTACCCGTTTCAGCGTATAGTTGCTCATCACGTATGCGTAGGCGGCCTGAAGCCGGGCAAGTTCGGCCTGTGAAAGGGAGGCTTCCGTGTCGAGCAGGTCGAGCGCTGTGGCCATGCCGTTTTCGTAGCGGGCCCTGACGTGACGGGCTGCAAGTTCTGCCTGCTGCACTTGCACTTCGGTCGTCGTTATTTTTTCTGAAGCTGTCTGGAGGGCATGGAGGCTCTCCTCGACATCAGTTTTCACCTGCTGCTCGGTATCGATTCTCCGCTGTGTCGCCGCCCGCATCAGGGCAGCGCTCTCCTGCCGCTCTGCGCTGGTGCGGAATCCGGTAAAGAGCGGAATTTCGAGGTGCAGGCCTGCGGCAACATTGTTGCGCATTTCATTGATATCGGGTTGATAGCCGTTCGTCACGCCGTATGAGATGCTGCCGGTAACGACGGGCACGCCCTGTTTCATGGCAAGGGAGCGATGCAGTTTGGC
>CAINOO010000401.1 GCA_903851535.1 uncultured Chlorobiaceae bacterium
GCACTCCACGCAGGTAATCGAAGAGCTGGCGGATGGATCGGTTATTCTGAAAATGCGCATAGGAGCACTTGATGCGGTGATGCACTGGGTTCTGCGCTACGGCAAAGAGGCTGAAGTGCTGGAGCCCAAGGAGCTGCGGCGAATGATCAATGAGGAGTTGCTACTCACCGGAAAAATATACACAACTGACCGGTGACGCCCTCAGGCTCTTTGTTGAGGAGTCCAAAAAAAGAAAGAAACGTTTATCCCTATGACAGCCGTTGTCTCACCCTCACGCTTATCATAAGAGTAAAAGGAGGGGAAATATGGAAAAGGGTAATAATCAACAACAACCGGAAGCCGGTTGCTCTGAGGTAGAAAGGATTACCAGGATTCATGACATGGTGCAACAATGGAAAAACGCACCCGAAAGATTTGCACTCTTCATGCAGTTGGCACAGGATGACAGAACCGTGCTTGTCAGGCTTGAAGCCCTTGACAACCTGCTGACAGAGAGCAATAATGACCCGCAGATAGAGGAGTTTATCAAGCAGCGGTTCCATGTTGAACAAAACGAGGCCATAAAACTTGCGATCATCTACCGCAATGACCGGTCGGATATCACACAGGCAATGATCCGGATGATTGCGGATACCGAGCAGCGGAGAGATGAGGAAGTTGCCGGAATACTTGAAAAAAGAGCGGGACCGGATATCTTTAAATCTTTCCATAATGGAGAACTGCAGCTTGATACCGCGGAATCAGTAGCCTATGAGTTGAGGCAGGCGTATGTGTTACGATTCGCCCGTGAACGAACGCACGAGCCAGATACCCTTGTGTGGCTCAAAAAGCGGGCGGAGAACGCTTCGGGTGAAATTATCCGGCAGACAGCCCTGCATGAGATTGCACGAGGATGGTTCACCGTTCCGGGTACACTGCAGTGGCTGCAACAGCGGGGCCTGCTTGATGAAGATCCCGGAGTCCGGACTGCTGCATTCGAGGAAATAGCACTGCGGTTTCCAGATGTACCCGGCGTTCTGGAATGGCTTAAAGAACGAGGCGAGCTTGATGAAGATCCCGGAGTGCGGGCTGCTGTATTCGAGGAAATAGCACTGCGGTTTCAGGATTTTCCCGGCCTTCTGGAATGGCTTAAGGAACGAGGTGAGCTTGATGAAGATCCCTATGCTCGTCATGCTGCACAGGTAACAATCAAAAATTATAGCCCTACGGAGTCAAAAAATATGGATGACTCCAGCCTGACTTTTGAAACGCTTGCTGCCCTGATTAATGCCGTTGATAACCCGGTCATTCTTCTTGAAGGACGCCGCTCGATTCCTGCTGATGCCTGTGAGCAGGCCTCTGCTGCAGCCCGGTTTCTTGCTGCAACATTTCCCCAAGCACGCTTCCGTTCAGGCAATGCGACCGGCTCTGACGAGGCATTCTCAAAAGGAGTTGCTGCTGTTGATCCAGCCCGGCTGCAGGTGGTTGCCCCCTACAGGAACCATCGAAAAAATGCCCGATTTGAGGGCGCCACTTACCAATACCCAGACGCGCTTACGCTTGGTCAAAAAGAGCAAATCGTTGCCAAAACCATCTTTGCCTCCCCGAAGTACTCCATATTGATGGGGCTGTCTGGCAAAACAGGCTCTCTTGCCGCCAAGGCCGACTATCTGCTCCGTGACACCATGAAGGTTGTCGGCTTTTCAGAAGAGTTCCCGAAAGTTACGGCTGCGCTCTTTTATGTTGATCCCTGCTACCC